>NZ_JBRILQ010000002.1:0-206109 GCF_052977045.1 Shewanella sp. 125m-7 | reverse complement strand
CGCATCTATGTCATCGATATCATCTTCTGTAGCAACACCCGTTTCATTGCTTTGTTCTAATTGAACAACTTGATCATTGTCATGTTCGAATCCAGCAAGCAAGGCATCTAAATCATCTTCTGCGCTCGCTTCAGGATTAGAAGTATCAAAGTCTGCAAGTAACGCATCTATGTCATCGATATCATCTTCTGTAGCAACACCCGTTTCATTGCTTTGTTCTAATTGAACAACTTGATCATCATCATGTTCAAATCCAGCAAGCAAGGCATCTAAATCATCATCTTTATCGCCTGATAATTGCTGTTCTTGTTCTTGCTCTGCCGGCTCATCAAAGCCCGCAAGTAGTGAATCAAGATCCGCTTCATCTGATGACATTGAAGCACTATCATCAGATGAAGCCGTAGTTAAAGTATTATTAAATGCGTCGAACTCATCAGTTTCATTTTGATCTTGCTCCCCCATCGCCTCAGCCCATAAATCATCTAAGGATTGACCTTCGTCTTGGGAGTCTTCAACTACAATATCTTGTTCTTCAGCAAACGCATCTGCAGCCAGGGCTCCCTTTAATGGCGTCATGCTAGAAGAGTCATCAGTATCCAGATGCACTGCTAAACCATCGGCATCATCAAGCTTATCTTCTAGCGTTCCATCAGCTTGAGCGTCTGAATGTTTTTCTATTACAGGTGCATCATCAGCTGATGGCTCTTCTGTTTTAGCGTCATTTCTGCGTCTAATAAACAACCAGAACAACATGATTACGAGGAGCGCGGGTAACACTGCCCCTAAAACTAACAGTAAAGGATTGTCTAATATCGTTCGCCACAGGTCGGACGTCGGCTCTTGTTTAGCCTCGAGTTGAGGCTCAGGTGCCGTAGCAAGCTGTTGCTGTTTAAGCTGAAGCTGCTGATTTAGAGCTTCATTTTCAGACTTTGAGTCTTGAAGTGCTTGCTTTAATAATGCGTTTTCTTCTTTAAGCTGCGAAATTTCATCTTGAAACGCTGCCGTATCCGACGAGCCGACAACAATCTCGTCACTCGCTCGGGCTAACTCATCGGTAAGCGCAAGATTTTGAGCTTGGATATCTTCCATTTGCTTAGTTAAAGCAGCGACTTCTGCTGATAATTCTGCAATGAGAGGGTTGTGCTTAGCGACAACCGCTGGCTTAGGAGTCGCTCTAGGACTTACAGACGTTGGAGCGACCGTTTTTGCGGTTACACTTGGCTTGACCGCTACAGGGCTTGAAGTCCATCTGCGATCATTACGTTCGGCGCGGGCTTTCGCGTCAGCTTGAGACGTTTGCAGCATCACAGCTTTACTCGGCACCAGTAAAATCATACCGCGCTCTAAGCTGTTATAGTTTTTGCTAGAAAATGCATGAGGATTGGCGTCGTATAACGCTGTCATGACTTGGTAAACAGTCACACTATTATCTGGCTTTACCCCTTGTGCGATACTCCAAAACGTATCTGCCGAGGTTGTCGGGCCATATTGACGAATGCTTTGCTTTACTTGGCCATCTGGCCCTGTAATTTTTAATGGCTCAGCAGCAACTGAATTAATCGAAGGGGCTGTAATAGCCACTATTCCCGTGGCGATTAAGCCGACAAGATGCGATGTGCGAAAGTTCATCAATCCTTCCCTTTAAAGCACGCTAGAGTCACCAGCCTGGTGACGAGCTTTAGGCAATTGTATTTATTGAGATTACTATAAACTAGATTCTGTCACCCTGCTACTGTTCACATCTTTAAAACATAAAAAGCCCGCATAATGCGGACTTTTTAATCATTGCTTACCCGCTATGAGCAGATATCAATAATAGTCTCTAATCAAAACTTCAGCGATTTGGACACTATTTAGTGCCGCACCCTTACGGATGTTATCTGATACTACCCAAAGGTTTATGCCATTTTCGTGTGAAATATCTTTTCTTACACGGCCAACATAAACAGCATCCTTGCCAGTACCTTCGGTGATTGCTGTTGGGTAATCGTCATCACCTTCAAACAATTCGACGCCCTCTGCACTGCGTAATACTGCTTTAACGTCTTCAGCATCAACAGCTTGTAGGGTTTCTAAATGAATCGCTTCTGAGTGACCGTAGAAAACTGGGACACGTACAGCCGTTGGGTTAACAACAATGCTGGTATCACCAAAAATTTTCTGGGTTTCCCACACCATTTTCATCTCTTCTTTGGTGTAGCCATTGTCCATAAACTTATCGATTTGTGGCAATACGTTAAACGCGATTTGCTTAGGATAAGTCTTAGGTTCAACAGGTAAACCTTGTAAAAGCTTCGCGCACTGACCCGCTAATTCTTCAATCGCCTGCTTGCCTGAACCTGAAACTGATTGGTAAGTTGCCACGTTAATACGTGAAATACCAAAGGCATCATAAATAGGTTTTAGTGCAACCAACATCTGAATCGTTGAGCAATTTGGGTTGGCAATGATGTTACGGTTTCTGAAATCAGCAATCGCTTCAGGGTTCACCTCTGGGATCACTAGTGGCACATCGATGTCGTATCTGAAATGCGACGTGTTATCGATAACAACACAGCCATTTTCGGCGGCAATAGGCGCCCATTTAGCTGAAACATCACCACCAGCAGAGAAGAAACCGATTTGCGCCTGTGACCAGTCAAAGGTGTCTACATCTAAAATTTCGACCTGTTTACCGTGGAAGCTTACCGTATTACCGGCACTGCGGCTGCTGGCAAGAGGATACAAATTCGCAATCGGAAAGTTACGCTCTTCGAGGATCTCAATCATTGTTTGACCCACTGCGCCCGATGCACCTAATACGACAACATTAAATTCCTGCGACATAATTACAGCCCGACTCCTGAAAACCCTAAATTGGATAACCAATTTACATTAGTTTGCCCTGTATTGCCTACCTTTAATGCGCTAAATTCACGGCGATGGGTGTGATTTTTTCTCATATGATCGAACCCTTGCTTATTTAGAAACTGTTTTCTAAATAATTCGTCGTCATCGCGCAAATCGTATACAAATCTGGCTAGCTGCAATAATGCTCTTTCACTGCTTATGTCTTTAAGAGTAACTTGCTCGCTCCAAAGGGCTGGCAGCAGTGTGTCCATCTGTTTATCGGTACTAATCTGTAAAACCTGTGCCAGTTTCTGATACAAGATATAAGTGCCGCGCGCTTTCCCCTCTAATGAGTAACCTGCGATATGCGGCGTGCAAAACTCAATATAAGGAACAAGCTCTGCCATAGGGTTGGGCTCACCTTCCCACACATCAAGCACCACTTTTACATCGTCTCGCCGCTGCTTGAAGTTTATTAGGGCGCGGTTATTTATCACCTCACCGCGGCAGCAGTTAAGCAGCCAACAGTTTTCACCTAGGCTATTGAGCCGCGCCTCATCAAACAGATACCAGGTTTTGTGCTCCCCGCTTTTAGTTATCGGCACATGTAGGCTAATCACATCACACTTTTTAATAAGCGTTTCTAACGACACAAAAGTACGGGGATCACCGCGTTGCGCTAATAGAGGATCATTTAGCAGCACTTTTATCCCGTAAGCCTCAAGGCATTTAGCAACCGCCGTGCCGGTATTACCCGCACCGACTATACCGACCACCTTGCCTTTAAGAGGACTATTAAAACGCTGCGCTAATTCAAGCATTGCTATAAAAGCGAATTCCCCCACCGCCGTCGCGTTACAACCTGGCGCGTTCGAAAATGGAATATCACGACTCGCAAGATAGTCGAGGTCGATATGATCGGTGCCAATGGTGGCGCTGCCAACAAATTTAAGTTGTTTATTGTCAGCTAACAGCGATTGATTCACTTTAGTCACCGAGCGGACGAGCAACACGTCAGCATCTTTCACTTGCTCAGGGGTGAGCTCCCTACCGTTTACCGTTTCAATGGTACCTAAATCACCAAACAACTGTTGAACATAAGGCATATTTTCATCGGCAAGGATCTTCATCATGATTCCCAAAAAGTGTGCTAAATAGGTAAGGATTGCATTCTAGCAAGATGGCTATAGCTTTAGAAACAAGCGATGTTAATATTTAAGCTGAACTCTGGATAATGAGTGTTTTTCGCACCTAAAGTTAACTAAAAATAATACCTTGCAGGCACCCGTTTATTGATACTGTTAATCACCAGCTTAGTCCGAATGATTATCGGTACATGATTATCGGTACATTATTATCGGTACATCATCATAGATGCATTGCCCGTAATTCACCCTTTGCAGATCATACGAAAACGGTTTCACTTAAAAAAAGACACTAAACCTAACGATTCAGTGTCTTTACTTTGACTGCCCTTTAGTTAAAGGGCTCTAAACACACGACGTTATCCCTCTATCGCCTCATTTTTTTTACTAAAGCTCACTTTGCCAAAGTCTTCTAGAATCGCGTAGCATGCTGGCACCATAAACAGCACCAGTGCCGTTGATGCAAAAATACCAAATACCATAGAGACGACTAATGGTTGCAAAACCTGAGCCTGAATACTGGTCTCTAATAAGAGTGGCAACATGCCCGCAGCCGTGGTTAAGGACGTAATAAATACCGCTCTGAAGCGCTCTTTGCTAGCACTCACTACCGCTTGATGCACCGATTGGCCCTCTTCTACATGAAAGCGGATATACTGCACTAGCAATATAGAGTCATTAACAACCACTCCCGCTAAGGCCACAAAGCCGAGTATCGATGGCATGCTCATGGAGTAACCCAATAATAGATGCCCCCATAACACGCCAATTAACCCAAGCGGAATAACCGCCATCACGACTAATGGCTCAATGTAGCTCTTGAACTGCAAGCTTAAGATGGCAAATACCGCCAGCAAGCCAACAATAAAACCACTCGCCATTGAGTTTTGGGTGGTGGCACTCTCTTTCACTTCGCCTTCATAGCTGACACGAATACCTGGATAGCGCTTTTTAAGCTCAGGTAATAGCTCATCTTTAAAGGCGTTATTGATTTCGCTAGCGTTAGCTAAGTGAGTATCCACTTCGCCAGTAATGGTGACAAATCGCATACCATCGAGGCGCGAGATCTTAACGTAGCCTCGTTGCCACTCAAAGTTGGCCACCGCGGATAGCGGCACTTGCTCACCGGCATTGCCGATGTTGATGGGGAAATTTGCCAAGTTTTCAAGCTTAGCGGCATCACTCTTATCTAACTGCACATCGATTTGAATGCTCTCAGGCCCTACTTGAATGGTATCGGCGGTTTGATGAAAATAGGCGCCGCGAAGTTGACTCGCGAGCATCATACCGTTGACGCCATATGCCTCGGCGCCCGGTTTTAAGGTCATCAAAATTTCGGCTTTACCCGGTCTCATGCTGTCCATCACGCCTGATACGCCATTAAAGCCTTGTAAGTATTGCTGCACCTCTATGGCTGCCGCTTTAAGCTCGTCTAAATTGTCACCTCTAACGCGAATTTCAATTGCGCGCCCAGCGGGCCCCATCTTAGGTTGCTTAAAGACAATGGCAATGGGATCAACCATTTCGCCCACGCCCTGCTGCCATTCTCTGATAAAGGTACTCATCAGTGTTTGGCGCACTTCAGCGCTGAGCAAGTCAACTTTTACCGTGGCCACATGGGCGCCACTTTCACCGGCATCGGCGTTAAAGTTAAAGCGCTCAGTGATGTGCTGGATAAGTTGTTGTCCGTCTTCTTTCTCGCTGTATTTATCACCTAGCTGGTTAGCAACGCTGACCACTCGATTAACCACCCGCTCAGTTTGTTGCAGCGTTGCGCCTGGCGGCAAGATAATGCGCGCTTCGGCTACATCACCGTCAAGCTCTGGAAAACCAACAAACTTAACTGCGCCACCTGCTGCTAGCGAAATAGAAATAAGCAATAAGCTGACCACTGAGCCCATAAACAGATAGCGCCAGTTGATCACCCACTCAACAGCAGCCACTAATTGCACGGTTCTAAAATGCTCAAACTGTTGGTTAAATTTTTGCTTAAAACGACTGGTTTTTCGCTCCTTGCCTTTGGCTGCGTGAGCCAGATGATTTGGCAAAATCAAAAAGGCTTCGACTAAACTCACGGTCAAGATAAGCAATAAGGTTTGCGGGATCACTCTGAGCACTTTGCCCATATCGCCTTCCATAAAGGCGATGCTAGAAAAGATAAATACCGTGGTTAAAAAGGATGATATCACCCCAGGTAATACCCGCTTTACCCCTTGAATAACGGCGTCAGTTTTACTCAAGCCTCGCTCAATATGGGCAGCAATAGACTCGGCGATAACAATCGCATCATCCATCATGATGCCAATCGCCATTAAAAAGGCCACCAGCGTCATAATATTAATGGTTAAACCCACTTGCGCCATAATGAACAAGCTCCCCATAAAGGCAACGGGTAAGCCCATCGCGACCCAAAATGAGTAACGTAAACTGAAGAACAACCACATACACAGGAACACAAGCACCACACCTTGCAAGCCATTTTCAATCAGCATATTGAGGCGGTCCCATAGCAAGGAGCTCAAATCATTTGAGGTGCTGATGGTGATCCCATTGGGAGTGCGGAGTTTTTCGGCGTCTAAAAAGCCAATGACTTCCTCTTTTAGCCTTAATGAATCTTGTGACTTATTCTTAAACACAGTCAATATTGCAGCTTGCTCGCCATCGAAGCGAATGCTCTCTTCATCAAGCTCAAATCTATCTGTAATGGTGGCTATATCTTTTAATCGAACCACGCCACCTTGTGCGTCTGAGCGAATAACAATATTGGCAAGACGCTCGGGTTGCACTTCACGCTGATCGAAGCGGATAAGAATATTCTTACTAGGTGTTTCGACAGTACCGCTGGGGAGCTGCACATTTTGCTGTTCAATCTGCTTCGCCACATCTGCCACACTCATGCCCAGACGTTTAATCGCCCCAAGCGAGATCTCGACTAATAGCTGGTGCGATGAAAAGCCGGCGATCTCTACTTGGCGAATACTGGTATCTAGCTTGAGTCGGCGCTTTAAGTCCTCCGCGTAGGCTTTAAGCTCAGGCTTGCTGGTTGAGGCCGATACCGCGATATCGATAATGCGTTCGTTAAAATCTAACTGCTCAACAATTGGCGGTTCAATCTCGGCGGGGAAATCTTTAATGGCAGAAATTTTAGTTTGCACATCAACAAGGCTTCGACCAATTTCAGCCTTATCGTCAAGTTTAAGCGTCATGCGCGCAACGCCTTCTAGCGCGTCACATTTGGTCTCAATAATGCTGCCCAAACTATCAACGGCATCTTCCATTCGAAGACACAAGTTTTCTTCCACATCTTGAGGCGATGCCCCCGGTAAAACCACTTGCGCACTAATATAGTTTTTAGAAAACTCAGGAAACGTCTCCCGCTTAAGCTGAGGCAGCGCCTTAATCCCTAGAATGATAAACGCCAACATCAACAAGGTCGTGGCGGTGCGATGACGGACAAAGAAACCGATCACGGCTTAATCTCCGCTTTGTTAGTTTCCGCCTGCTTAGTGTTCGCTTTAGCCGCGTTGTCGACATTAGCGTCATCTGTTTGAGTGCGCAGCGCCATACCGTTCACAGCAGGAATAAGGTCGGTTAACACTAACTTCATGCCCTCAACTAACTCACCTTGCAGCGCCGCTTGGCCTTGTTGACGGAACATCACCTGTACATCAACCAGCTGCAAGCGATTGTCTTGGTCCATAATGTAGAGCTTATCACCGTGCAACGCGCGCTCAGGCACCATCCAGTGATCACGCTCGCCACCTTTAATACGGGCGCTAACAAACATGCCATTGACTAGCGGAGGAGACTGACCGATTTTAAGCTCGCGGTACTGCTGCTCAACCTGTAATACCACGCTGACCGTCGCAAGTGTCGGGTCAACGGTTTCACCTATGCGGCTGATTTGAGCTGGCCAGCTAAAGGAGTAAGTGGCTCCTTTTAAGGTGATTTCTGCGCTTAGGCCTAATGACTCAGCACGCGGTAACTGTTTTTCTTGCCCTTGTGGCTTGTTGACGGTTTTCATCAAGGTCATCACATCGCCCAGTGACACTTGGGCCTCGACCTCCATCACCTCGATGCCATTTATACGAGCCAACACTTGCTGCGGCGACACCACCTGATTATTTTCAACATTCACTTCCGCTACCCGCCCCTCAAAAGGCTGACGAATTTTGGTTTTAGCCAGTTGGCTATTAGCTTCTGCTTCACGGGCGATGGCTTGTTGTAATTGCGCCTTGAGTATATCGGTCTCGTTGGGCATTAGGTTTAGACTGTTATCTAACTCTTGTAATTTTTGCTGCTGGGCTAAGAGGTTTTGTCTTTCACCATCAAGCTCTGATTGCGAGATGAGATTTTGCTTGCGCAGGCTTTCTTTACGCTTTAAATCTGACTTTACTAAGTCATAGCGATTATTTTCAATGGCTAGCGACAATTGTAAGTTTTTAAGCTGCAGGGCTTTACCTACTAGTTGTCCTTCAAGTGCTTTGCGGTCGGCCTTTGCTTGAGACAAACGAATTTGATAATCGAGTGGGTCGATAGACAATAATAGCGTGTCTTTGGGTAGGATTTTACCGACGGCAAGATCCGGGTGTTTATACACGACGCGGCCGCCAACCTCTGGCAGTAACTGCCACTGAATCTTAGGACTAACACGGCCAAACGCATCGACCTGCGCCACAACTGGAACTTGCTTTAACGCGATAACCTCAACCAACTTGCTCGGCTCTGCCTGTAGCTCTAGTGGCGGATGGCTACGCATTTTAACCACTAGAATAAGCACTACAAGCCCGACGGCAAGTGCAGGGAAAAAATACCACGGTTTTCCTTTTAAGCTAGACATGATGACTCTCCTTTATATAAACCGTGTTTTTGCACGCACAATATTGCGTTTGGCTAGTTGGGTGTAAATTGTTCATTAAGTTGATAACCGTGTCGTTTTCATTAATCGCATCTGCCTGCGAGTCATTTTCAAGCTGGCTGGAGTCATCATAGTCTGAAGCGGTAATACTTTGGTTTTTAGACGAACAGCTGTTCTGAGCGAATTGATTGCCCTCGAATAAGCTCTGCCGAACATCATGCTCGGCAGCTTTTTTGGGGCTGACTTTAAGGAAGATTTGCTCAGGCATAACACCAGACCCTATGATTCACGTTAATCGCGCAAGTCTACTGTTTGGCCTGTTTTTTTGCATGAACTATCGTTATTCAAAAACCAGAGTTTTGAATAACTGCACACTACGTGAAATTAAGCCGATTACGTACAAATATTATTGAACTAAAAACAATAATAACAAAGGCCGCTAAACTAGACTGAAACGGATTAAATACATGGATGTGATCCCAGGATAAATCAGTCTAATTAGGGTTTTAAGTTCTGCAAGGCTCATGTTTTCTTGTTCGGCATGGGTAGCATCTAAGTCGTTATAAGCCACTTTTTCAACCGACAAGATATCCAGCTCACCGTAACAGCGACCATCTTCTAGGTTTGATACGCTCACGCGCTGACCCGCAAGATAGAAAGACTCGGACTCATCACGCAGTGTAATGGTTTTCTTACCCGCTAAAATATCGGCCTCGAAGCGGCTAAAAAAGGTGATATTATTCGGTGGATTCATACTATTTTTTATACTCTTTGATGCATCGATATTGATGCTTTACCACTATTTTAATGGGAAGCGACTCATTGTTACAGGTTTTTGCATTCAACAGGTTAAAATAGTCGATTAAGATAGTATCAATACTGCGGTGGCAGTCACGCCTCGTTTAGGGTAAAATCCGCATCCGATTTCTAGCTTGGCGCACAATGTGCCACAATTGTCATATATAGGCATATCGTAGAGAACCCATGAACAGAAAACAGAAGATGATCAAAAGGACCGCAAAACGTGCTAAGGCTCGCCTTAACAAGCACACAGCGCCTACGATCAAAAAATATGTGTCTAAAGCTGAACGCGCTGAGCAACAAATTAAACTTGATGCAGAAGATGCCCAGCAAGACATGGTTACAGCAGAAGGGACAACTGAAGCGGATGCGGCAACTAACGACGCTCCAGTAGAAACTAACGAAGAAAAAGCGACACCTGCTAACTAATACTTTTCAAATGTTCTCTTTTATTAAGGCTATCTTTTTAAGAGCACCTTTAACTTAAAGTATGTGTTAGTTGCTGCGATTAAACCGTAGCGCAAAGCGAATTTCGTTAGATTTTAGATTGAGCTTACTTGGTTGAAGCCTTCTCTTCTTGTACACCAATAAGCTCAGCCACTTTATTGCTGGCTTCACAGTCTTGCTCTTCATTCACTATGGCCATGTTCGCGCAAGAGGAAGACAGTGGGCTTTGACTACTTAAGCTCAACTCCTCGTCAAACTCATTCTTATCAGCTTCTAGCTTATCTTGTCCCCCATATACGCCAGCAGTTGCTGTCATTGCTTGTACCTTATCGACCAACCTATAAGCCACTAACACACCTAACACACCAAAAATAATCGAGCCAACAGCTTGACCCACCAACACGCCATAGACTCCGCCCCAGTGTGCACCAAAGTACACAAACGGAATCGTGCCTAAGGTAGCTTTTCCTACATTAAACAAGGTTGAATATTTGGCCTTACCTAAGTTATTAAATGAAGCGTTAGCCACGAATAATATGCCAGAAAAGATAAAGAACACCGCAATATAGGTGCAAAAGAATAAGATCAGCTCTGCTGCATCCCCTTTCATATCAAACGCGCTAACAATTTGGTGACGCGTCAAGAAGAGCAATAGTGAAACACCCAGCACATAGAGGGTACAGAACTGAATCGCGCGAGTGAGTGACTCTTTAACACGCTCAAATTCTAGTGCGCCAAAGTTTTGCCCAACAATTGGCCCTACTGCGCCAGATAACGCAAAAATCATCCCGAATGACACCGGAATAAGTCGGCCCAATACTGCCCAACCAGCAACATAGCTGTCACCGAAATCAGCAATTGCACGCGTTACCACTGCGTTAGCGATAGGCGTTGCAACGTTAGTGAGCATGGCAGGGCCCGCTATGGCGAAAATAGGCTTTAGGTCTTCGACAAAGTGATCAACATTAAAACGACCGAGTAAATTGTGTTTAACCGCAACACCTCGTGCTGCTACAGCAAATACGGTAATGCGCGCCATAACAGAAGCGATTGCGGCACCTTCTATCCCCATGGCAAACATAAAGATAAAGATTGGGTCAAATACCGCATTAACACCACCACCGATGAGCGTCGATACCATAGAGAGTTTGGCATCGCCCACTGCGCGCAGCGCACTACCTAATGCCATGGCAAGACAGATAAACGGTAAAGATGGCACAACGATAACAAGGAAGCTCTCGGCCAGTTTTGCGGTTTCTCCTGTCGCGCCGACTAAACTGAGTAACTCTGGAATAAACATGTACACCAACAAGGCGACAAAAATACTCACTAAAAGCGTTACCACTAAGCTATTTAGCAGTAATCGTTTCGCTTTTTTAACGTCTTTGCTACCAATTGAGCGCGACACTAAAGCGCCTAATGCTATCGATAAGCCAATGCCTATTGAGGTGGTAAAAAATGAGATTGTGCCAGCATAACCCACGGCAGCAGCAAGCTCTAGCTCACCAAGTAAACTGAGAAAGAAGAGATCTAATAAGTCGACCACAAACAGCGCCGAAATACCCACAGCAGCGGTTGAACTCATCACCATTATGTGGCGTAAAATCGATCCCTGTACAAACTTGGCTACTGCCATATCACCTCGTTCCTCTTGGCTAATCCTTTAACATTGACTCTATTTATTCGTCGCTTTCCAACTCACTGCCACACTGATCGCAGTATTGTGCATTCGGATCATGACCCACTTTAAGACAGTTACTGCAACGCCTTAAGTCTCGCGAGCGGCCTATTTCTTGAGAAATTTCGGCGGTTAAAATACCAGTTGGGATCGCAATAATCGAGTAACCCAACAGCATGGTAAATGCAGCTATCGCCTGGCCTAAAGGAGTATGGGGAGTGATATCACCATAACCCACCGTTGTAATGGTGACAATGGTCCAATAAATGGATTTGGGTATCGAGCTAAAGCCATTATTTGGCCCTTCAACCATATACATAATGGCACTTAAAATGACCACAATAAGGCTGACAGAGAAAAAGAAGATAAATACCTTACGACTCGACTGCATCATGGCCCGCAGCAGTAAATTCCCCTCACTTAAATAACGTAATAATTTTAATACGCGGAAAATCCTAAACAGTCTCAGGATCCTAATCACCAAAGTGAAGTTTGCACCAGGGAAAAATAGCGCTAAATATGAGGGTAGCACTGATAACAGATCGACCACACCATAGAAACTTTTAGCATAGCTAAGCGGTTTAGCCGAACAATAGAGCCTTAATATGTATTCGATGGTGAAGATAATGGTAAAACACCACTCCATCACGACAATGATGTCACCGTACCGTTCATGAACCTTAGCGACGGTATCAAGAAAAACAATGAGAACACTCATCACGATACATATCATTAAGCTGATATCAAAATACCGCCCTGCAGGCGTATCTGTACCAAAAATCACTCGGCGTAATTTAAGCTTTAGTAAACTTTCAGACTTTTTTTCGGTTTTCTCGGTTGCCATTGGCTACAGCAAGTCCTTGCGCATTATGGCGAAGATTCAATCGACTAAGATTGATAAATCAACGCATTAAAATAAATGATATCAATAGTGTGACACGCCTATGCAGATAGCTCAAAAATAATCTTAGCTTTTAGCATCAACACGCGCGCTATTTTAGGGTAAAATGATTGTTATATTCGACACTGTTTTAGCTTATTTATTCAAGGTTTTTCATGCCCGCTATTGGTTTATCATTCAGTTTGCTAATATTCATATTTAGCAGCCTCTTCTCAACGACCACTTTAGCCAGCGCTATGGTCAACACAAAAGCCGATTTGGTTGTTGTGACAAAGTCAGAAGCGAGTATGTCACTACTGCGCCATGGCAAGCTCATAAAGAAATACCGCATTGCCATGGGCGACAATCCTGTTGGTCATAAGTTAACCGAAGGTGACCAACGCACGCCTGAAGGCCGTTACTTATTAGATTATAAAAAGTCTGATAGTGCATACTACCGCGCAATTCATATCTCGTACCCTAATGACGAAGACCGATTACGTGCCGATGCGCTAGGCATTAGTCCCGGCGGACAGATCATGATCCATGGCGAAAATCCCAACTCAAATTTGTCACCAGAAGAAGCACAGCAGTACAACTGGACTGACGGCTGCATTGCCATCACTAACGCCGAAATGGATGAGCTTTGGCGTGCGATAGATGAAGGTACACCGATTGAGATCTGGCCCTAAGCCTATTTAATTTAGCCCTGAAATCCTCAAAGTGAGCAAACGAGGCGATAAGGACTGAATTAACTACACCGTTTCCCCATACTCTTTTTCACTATATTCCGCCCCTTTTCAGCCTTAAGGCCTAAACATGACATACCAAGAATTAATCAACAGCTGGACGACATTTAGCCTAAATATCCAAGCCTTTACTCAAGAGTTAGGTCTAGATGAGCTGTCTTTAGAATGTGACCATACCGCGCTCAGAGTGAACAGTAACCAAAGTGCCGATGCACTACGTACTGAGTTTGCTAACGTCGGCAATATCATTTCTGATAACGTGATTAACGGCCGCCCGATTTTGATTATCGAACTCACCACGCCGTTAATGATGGGCACAAGTGCCATTGAATGTGTAGAGCTACCTTACCCAAGTGATAAGCTTTACCCGACTGAAGGCTGGGAGCATATTGAACTGGTACTCGATTGTAATGCTAAAGATTGCGATACATTGACTCAAGCGCTGCTTGAGCATGCCCCACAGTTAGCCCCCGTGTTAGCTGGAGAAACTGATATAAAAGTTAAAGTCAGTTCACCAAAAGGTGATAAAGAACGTTTAGCCAATCCGACTATTGCCTTTAAAAAAGACGGCATTTGCGTCAAGGTGCACGCTCACGGCATAAAAGCGGTGATTGCATCGGAAGCGGAATAAAGCGCTAAATTTATAGACTCAATGGAGAATCCTAGGTCCTAGGTCCTAGGTCCTAGGTCCTACAAAGTTTTAACCCATTAGTTAGTCATTTGCCAATAAAACATCATCTTTTACCAGCTTACGGCAAAGCACTAATATCGTTTCTCTCTCCTGAGCAGTTAATGGCGCGTAAAACTGTTCAATAATTCCTGACAAGATAGCGCTAGCCTGCTCTTTTACCTGTATGCCTTTATCTGTAATCGCTAAATATTTCGCTTTTTTATTTGTTTCATTTTTATAGCTGCTGATTAATTCGCGCTTAATGCAGTTATCAACTAGTCGCTTAGTCGCCGAGCGTTCACGCAGTAGGCTTTCAGCTAACCCTTGCTGCGGCATCTCGCCAGCATGGGCTAACACTTTAAGCGCACCTAACATTTCAAGACTAATGCCAAGCTTTGCCGTCAACGCTTGGTTAGCCAAGGTTCTAAATTGTTTATAAGCAAGTCCCATCATAAATGACGTACTAGCTTCAAGCTCCGGCACCATTTTGCTCGTCTGTGACATTGTGTTCTCTTCTGTTAGATAGCTGAAATAATAGGAATAATATACCTAATGTTAGCGCCAGTTCCCACGCTCTAAGTAAAATACTCTCCAACCCCATACTAGCGGTACCAATATAAAGTTGGATTGGTAGGACTGTCGCTAAAAGCGCATCGCCATGAAAGTCTCGTAACGCTTTTTCGGCTGTGACCATCTGGGTCGCAATCAAAAAAATAGCCGCGCCAACAATAAGCGTATAGTAACTGATAACCGCTTGATGGCCTGCAAGTAAAACGCTCACTATCACTGCAATGGCGCAGCCACCTACTTGAGTGATGAAGCGGCGCCTCACCACCTCTTTATAGGCATTGCGATCAATTTGAGTTGCTGCGGCGATGACTGGCACCATACAAAAGGTTGCCGAAAGAAGATTAATGTTCATCAATACCGCAATACCCGTACCGATAAGACTCATAGCCACAAGTCTTTGCTGATAGGTGACTTGTTGCGGCTTAAATATCACAGTTTTAGCGTTTTCCGCTAAGTCTGATACAGGGAAAAGCCGAACGACAACCTTTGCGACACAAACAGTAATCAACATCGATAGAAAAATTTCACCAATTCTATCCGGCATGCTTTGGCGACTAAATTGTGAAAAAACCACGATAAGAATCCAATTAAAAACCGGCATTATCATTGCGCCACGCTTAATGGGTGTATCTGCTTTTTTTCGCATCCAATCGACAAACAGTAAACTAATTGTCCACACAATAAAGGGATGAGACTGAAACAGTTCAACAACCACAAGCGCTATAGATGCACTGAGCAGTGTTGGCGCAAAGGTTTTTACAAGATGACTCCAAGAATAATCTTTTACTTTGGTCATCACGATTGTTGGATACAGCGCAAGGTAGACCGCAGAGTCAAAACTAAACATTTGACCAACCAACATACAAAGCGTAATCACTAAGGTGATCCTAATGGCTTCATTTCTTTGCATTGCGTTAGAAAACATATTCGAACCTGACTTCAAACCTGGCTAATACACATAGTGAAAGTAACTAACCAAGCTCATCCAGATCTTAGCGCTAGCATCCACCAGCCAATTACCGTTTATCACCATCACACTGGCTCGAGAGCCTGAAATCAATTGCTTATTTAGATCATTAACAGTAATACGAGTGCGAATTTTTTGCTGTTCCCTGATCCAGCGATCGCTATTAGTGACCTCGGCTAATTGATTGCTCATGCTCGATTGATCGTAAATGGCGCGATCCTGATTAATAATCTTTCCATCAAATATCTTGCCTGGCAGCGCATCAAATACAACCATCACGGGAGCGTCAGCTTGTATATGCGCAATACCATTTTCATTAAAATCTGCACTTAGCCAGGTGTCATGCTCATTTACAACAAACATGGCCGTCGCACCCTCCGCGACATAGCTTCCAGCTTGTAGTTGTAAATTACTCACCGAACCCGCGAGTTGCGCTGTAACCTGTGTATGCTCAAGATCTAGCTGAGCTTGAGCTAACTTTGCTTTGGCCAGTTCAATTGCGGCATTATCTTGCTCAGTTGCAAGCTCTGCTTTAATACGCTTCACATCCGCTTTGGCTGCAGACTCACCACTCAATGCGACGTTATAGGCTAACTCGGCATCTTCTAGCGCTTGCTGCGTGACCGTACCCTGCTTTAATAGCGTCTGATAACGCTTCATCTTACGGGTTGCATTCATTTTCTCTGAGCTGCGCTGAGATATAACCTGCTCAGCCGCAACTAACTCTTGCCCCTTGGCAGAGTTATCTTCTAATGCTTGATTAAGCTCAGCTTGGGCCTGTTTTACCGCAATCAGATACTTGCTTTTATTAATTGCAAATAATGGCTGCCCCTGAGTCACCTGCTGGCCATTTTCAACGTAAACCTGAGTAACGACTCCGGGCACTTCAGCAGCTATAGTCGCCACGTTCTTATGCACTGAAGCTTGAGTGGTAAAGGGAGCGATATTGTCGGTAGTGATCAAAAACAGCGAAAAAACGACTGCTAAGCCAAGAACTAAATAGCTAATATATTGGTACATTTTCTCTTTCATTATGTCTCCACAAGAATCCCTAGCTCTTGAGCCAGTATCTTTAATCAGTGGCTATAACAGGCTTAAGCTAGGCCTGTCTTGAACAGACTAACTAACATGCCATTTTAAAAGGTATATTGTTGCATATGCAACATGCGAAGAGTTTAGACTCATTTTGTTGTACAAGCAACAAAATGTTAGTTTTGCACCAATAAAAAAACGCAGCCACCTGATCCCAGATAATGACTGCGTTTTCTATTTATAACGCTATGTTTTAAGCTATGCCATAACTCTGGCTTAACCTATACGTTCACTCTGACCTGAGACGATCTCTTGGTTCGCTTGCTCTTTGTTGTGGGTTAAGCCGTGATCATCCTTTTCATAAACAACCAGCTTATGGCTCAAGTTATGCTGTTTCAGCTTCTCGGCAAGTGTAATTGAGTGGCTGACATCGACTCGCCTATCATCGCTGCCATGTAACAATAAGATGGGGACATTATTCGGTAACTTATTGACCCATTTAATCACCGAGCGCTTTTCAAGTTCGGCTACTTTATTTTGACGATAGTTTGGAATACGTTTTTTATATACACGCTCCATATCAGGCCGCGGGTTAAGACCCGCGAACAGATCAGTGTTCCCAGCTACCGTCACTACCGCTTTAATATTTTCAATCTGCTTCAATACTAGATAGTTTTGCATGCCTCCTCGGCTCCAGCCAAATAGGCCAATATGCTCGGAGTCTGCACCAGCAATACTTGGGATATAACCGATTAAACCAGTGACATCTTGTACATCTCTACCACCAAATTCGTCCTCGGCATTCATTTTATTGCGGGCTTGAGAGCCTGACTTAGAAGCGGCTGAAGCGCTATATGTCCCTCTATATTGGCTGCCAAGAATCACAAACCCCTCTCGCGCGATGGGAAAAAGATTGCGCATCATTGCGCTGAAGCCTACCCGGCAAAATCACCGTTGCACCGCGGTTAAAAACCACCACCGGCAAAGGTTTTATCGAGAACTTGGGGTTAATCACAAAGCCGTCTACGGGGATGCCACCGACCGAATAGGTAATCGTGCTGCAAGCTAATTCGCGCTGAGCATCATTAAATTTATGCCGGGGATATCGAGCTTCGAACGAGCTCATTGCATGACTTAGCTGCTCTTGGGTATGGTATTGCGGTTGGTATCTTTGCTTAATCTCTTTTTGCCACACATCATAGCTAGAGAACATCCCGCTAAAGCAATCCTGCTGCTGAGTAATATTGGCATTATCAATCAGCATCGATGGCTCACCGTTGAAGGGAGCAAGTACTGAGAGAGATTAAACAAAAGCGGCGGCCAAAACGGAGCTCATAAAAACCCTTTTAAATCAGCGTTAAATCTAATACAAACGGTAAATATAAAACATAGGAGTGACTAACTTATGCATTGAATTTCGAAGGTTCCTCTAGGCTTGAATGTCTTTTTTTAACGCTAGCACAGCGATAAAAATGAGTCCTAACGGAGGAATTATTGACAGCACAGCGCCGATTAACGCGATGAGTATGGGTGTAGTTGTCTTACGTTTGCCAAGATAGAAGCTTATCCCGCCAATCACTAACATTATCAGGAAGATAAACTGTCCAAAGAGGCTTGCATTAATGTTTATTCGCAAATTTCCTTTTGCTTGATATTTCAAATTATTGTTGCAAACAGGTTAACTGAAAATGGTCCTTCATTTCAAATCTATTGCTTCTAGCTGACTAAAAAATAGTCATAAAAAAGCCTCATCAAAATGACGAGGCTGTTATACAAAAGGCGTGCAACTGAAGGTAAAATTGCAGTTCCTAAACCAGAGACCTAAACCAGAGGCTTAAACTAGAGACGAAAACTACAAGCTCAGCAAGTAGTCCAATCCACCCGTTATCGCAGCGACCTGCGCCACAATGCAGTTTTCATCATCTGATAATGGGCTATCAGGGTAGACTTCTGTTGTGGTGACATATTTTGCATCTGTCACGCCCGCGCATAAACCTAAGGCTTTAGTCGCGTAATTAATCACGCCAAACTGAGCCAGAACGACACCAATTAACTTACCGCTGTCATCGGCTGGAGCGATATGAGTCACCTGCTCTACTGCCGTTATCATTGCGGTTTGAAACGCATCTTGTGGATTGATGGTATCGCCAACCAGATAGAATCCGTCTGGAATATTCCAGTTAGTGTGTTCTACCGCGTCACGCGCCGCCAATGCTGGTCTAAATTCGCTGTTATCGGTATCAGTGGTTTCATGCAAGTCGATATGGGCAAAAATATCCACTCCAATATCGGCTAACAGCTTAATTAACGCAGCCGACTCTTCTGCTGGGCTATCAGCATAGAACGAGCGATTAGGGTCAGTAGCCTTCGGGTTCCAGCGGTTAATGGTTTCATAGCCCCAAGGGCTAATACAGGGTGCCACTAAAATATTAAAATGCTTCGCATACTCAGCCGCTTTAGTCTCAGCAAAACGAATCGCACCTTGCACGCCGCTTGTCTCGTAGCCGTGCACGCCACCGGTCACTAAAATGGTCGCTTTGTTGTCATCCCAGTTTAGCGATTTAATGGCAAATAGAGGATAACGTGCAGCATCGTATGACAGCGCGCCATACTGCTCGACGTCAAAGCGGCCTTTAAGCGCTAGAATTTTACTCACTACTTCATCTTGGTAAGAGCGTTTCACTGACTGAGCATTAAACCACTGGGCTTTTTCTGCGTCTCCCCACTTTTGGCCTGTGACGCCAATTGAATATGCTTGCTGTTCCATTATTATTCCTTTTGGCTTGGTTTTCGCTCCAAGCTCTTCTATACCTAGTACCAAATATCAAATATCAAATATCAAATATCATCTAACCTTATAGCTAAACAGGCTAAATTAAATTGCCGAAAGCATAAACGTGATAATCATTGATATCAATGCAGTTGTCTGGATTAGTTTTCATGGCGCTAATATTATCAATATCAACAAATACTGTATGACGCGCATTATCTAACAAGGAGAGTCTATATGAATGCACTAAGACACGGTTTCTCTATCGGCATAGAGAGAGTGAGTGATGAGTTTTTCTTAACCTTAAAAGCCAAAGGTAAGCTGACCCATAGCGATTACCTTGCGATTACCCCTGTCATTGATTCCGCCCTATCTGAGGTCAAACAGCCTAAAATTAAGGCCTTATTCGATGCCACAGAGCTTGAAGGTTGGGAGCTTAGTGCCGCTTGGGACGATTTTAAACTGGGGCTTAAACACGGCAATCAATTTGTTAAGATTGCTCTATATGGTAATAAAGGTTGGCAAGAAACCGCCACCAAACTAGGGCGCTGGTTTGTCGCTGGAGAAATTAACTTCTTTGACAATGAGGATGATGCACTCGCTTGGCTACATGAATAGCGATTAAGTAAGCCGCCTAACTGTAGCTTATTGCATGAGTACGCATCTTAAAAATAACGCCAGCATTTGCTAGCGTTATTTTTTGACTTATAGAGCTGATAATCGGTATTACCTTCCGGCCAATGCTCTTGCCGGCGGAGTTTGGCTCGCTTTCCATGCGGGGTATAAGGTCGCGATAACACTCATCACAAAAGCCAAACAGACAACCGTTACCACATCACCACTTTTTAGCTGCGAGGGTAAAAAATCAATAAAGTACACATCTGCCGATAACAGTTGAACGCCTAATACTGACTCTATGGTACGTGCTATGGCACTTAAGTTAAGTGAAATCATGACCCCTAATACGCCGCCAATCGCACAGCCCAAAATGCCATTAAAGGCGCCTTGGACAATAAAGATCAGCATGATTGATGTTTTTCTCATCCCCATGGTCAGTAAGATGGCAATTTCAGACTGTTTATCGCGCACCGCCATTACTAGAGTCGACACAATATTAAAGCATGCCACCGCAATGACTAATGCAAGCACTAAGTACATCACCATGCGCACCAATTGAATATCTTGGTATAGATGCCCTTGAGTGCGTGTCCAATCAGAAATATACACATATTGCTGCTGACTATAACCAAGATCACGAATAAGCCTAGGGGCAGCAAATACATCATCAACTTTGATCCGCACGCCCGACACGCTGTCACCTAACTTTAAGGTCTTTGCAGCATATTGCATCGGAATATAAGCTGTGGTCATATCCAGTTCGCCACCAAGCTCAAAAATGCCCGAAACCACAAAGCGATGACTCTTAGCCGCGCCAATTTTACTTTGTGACTGGCCATTGATATTGGGCATATACAAGCTTAACGACTGACCCACTTTTAAATCTAAACTCTTAGCTAAACCTTTACCAAGAACAATATTATTACTGTGTTGCTCGCCGAGACTCTGCCAGCTATTTGCAGACATAAACTGCTGGATATTCGATACTTTTGCCTCGGTATTGATATCAATACCCAGTACAGACAGCCCCTGAAAACCACCGACTTTTTGTACTAAGCCCTGCATACGCACAAATGGGGCTGCGGCCGTGATCCCCGGCACTTTATTGGCATCATCAACGATGTTTTGCCACTGATGAATGGGTTCATTGACACCAATTAACTCACCATGTGACACCACACCTAACAAGCGATGCTCTAACTCTTTCTCAAAACCATTCATCGCCGACAACACCACGATAAGCACGGTTACCCCGAGCGCGATCCCCGCCGTTGAGGCAAACGAGATAAAGTTAATAAATCGATTTGACTGACGCGCTAAATAGAAGCGCCAGCCAACCCACATAGCTAACAGACTTCTCATGCAGTGAATTCCTCGGCTTGCACCAAGCGGCCATCTTTCATATGCAGCTGCCTATCCATTCTTGCCGCGAGGCTTTGATCGTGAGTCACCACAACAAATGCAGTGCCCAGCTGCGCAGCAAGTTCAGTGATAAGCTCATATACGGCTTCGCCGCTATTAGCATCGAGATTACCGGTTGGCTCGTCTGCGAGCACTAACTTAGGATCGTTAATCAAGGCTCTAGCAATTGCTACCCGTTGACGCTCACCACCTGACATTTCGGCGGGTGTATGGCTTAGTCTGTGACCTAACCCCACGCGCTCGAGCAATGACTTGGCTTTGGCTTCAACCTGTTTACGACGTTGACCTTGAATTAACGCCGGCATAGACACATTTTCAAGCGCAGTAAATTCAGGTAATAGGTGATGAAACTGGTAGATAAAGCCTAAATCTTCGTTACGCACCTTCGCTTGACGCTGACTCGATAACTTATACAGGTTCTCTCCAAGCATAGTGACGGTGCCACTGGTTGGGCTATCGAGCGTCCCCATAATATGCAGTAAGGTACTCTTCCCCGACCCTGAGCTACCGACAATAGCCAGTTGCTCACCTTTAAATACCTGTAAGTCAACATTATGCAAAACCTCAGTATCGACAGAGCCTTCTTGATAACGTTTGCTGACACCGCTGACTTGGAGCAATAATTCTTGATTCATTGTTAACTCGCTATTGTTACTTATTCTGTTCTTAGTCATATCACCGCTTACTCGTATGTTTGCTTACTCATACCTAAGCGCGGTAGCAGGCTGAACATTCGCCGCTCTAATTGCAGGGTAAACGGTGGCAACCAGTGTCATCACTAACGTACCGACCACAATCCAAGTTAATTGACTTAGTTCAAGTTGCACCGGTAAATTTTGCCCCGCTCCCAAGATAGAGATCCCTAAAAGGTGAGTAATAGTGTTGAGGTTATAAGTTAACAACACACCGACTGCAACGCCTGATATCAACCCGATAATTGCATTAAGTGATCCTTGGATCATAAAGATCCCCATCACGTTAGATGTGGTTAATCCTTGAGTTTTAAGCACTGCAACGTCAGTGGTTTTATCAACAACCATCATCACCAAGGCAGAAACTATATTAAATGCAGCAACGGCAATAATCAGGCTGAGCATTAAAGACATCATGTTCTTTTCCATCTTAACCGCACCGAACAAGTGGCCGTAGGTATCACGCCAATCAGTTGTCGTCACGGGCATGGCAAATTGGTCAATGACTTGAGGCGCCATTTTTGCAGCGTTAAAAGGGTCATCTAAGTACAAGCGTAGCTCTTTAACTTCCCCCGCCTTTTGCCTCATTAAGCGCTGAGCGTCATCATGATGGATATAGGCAAGCGTGGCGTCCACCTGAGAACCCATCTCAAATATACCAGCCACGGTAAACTTGCGCTGACTTGGCACAGGGCCCAGTGGCGTATACACCACGCCATCGCCGCTCAATACACGAATTTTATCTCCAGGGGCCACATCGAGCATTCGGGCAAGTTCTGCGCCTAAAATAATGCGGTATTTTCCAGACTCAAGTGCATCAAAGTCACCGGAATAAACTTGCTTGGTGGTATTGAGTAAGCTCTTTTCTTGTTCAGGGTAAATCCCATAAACCTGCGCAGCACCAATATTACTCGGTGATTGCACCATCGCTTGAGTTGAGATACTGGGGGTCGCCCCAATGACACCGGGAAGTTCACTTAGTTTGGCAACTTGTTCTGGCCAATCAACTATCGCGGTTTGCGAATGCACAGTTAATTGCGGCACTGCGCCTAAAATTCGCTGCTTGAGCTGACCTTCAAGGCCGTTCATTACGGAGCTGACTACGATCAGTGCTGCAACACCGAGTAAAATGCCAGAGACGGCAAAGATGGTAATAAATGATGCAAATGCATTGGACTTACGCGCTCGCCAATAACGATAACCAATATAAAACGATAATGAAAAATTCATTAAAAAACCCAAATATAATCGACTTAAGCTGAGCTCAATAGCCAGAGTATTTAACTGGCTAGCCCCATTAAAATGGGATTACAGAACCCCAGCACTTCACAAAATAACCTTAATATTTACTCAGTATCTTCTTAATACCGAACAAATAGTAAGACATTTGCGTGTCTAACCTTGCTAAATCATAAAGATGCGCACGATAATAGGGGTATTAGCCCCCTAAAAACAAGAGGCAAAACCCTTGTTAACTGACTCTACAGCCTATTTTAGTATTAATCATCCATTTGATGTCTATTTGAGTCCTTGGGATAGTGCTAAACCACTGCCGTCGACAGCGCAACTGGCCATGATGCTGCCTACCAGCTTGCAACTAATTAGTGATGTTAAAGCCCTTGAATCAGATTGCCTAATACAACTTCGTCATTTCGATGATGAAGCAAAAACGATAGTGGAGTTTTTAAAGCTTCAATCCCGTAAAATTGACATGGTTCTGCAACACGTCATGGCCAAAGAAGAATATGAAGGCACTCTCTATAAAGGCAGCTATTTTGGTGGCAGTGGCATTACACTTGTCAGCGCCGCACCGATTGAACTTGGACAGATATTTCAAGTGACATTGCATATAAAAGAGGAACTTGTTGCCCTGCTATGCCTTGCGAAAGTGAAAAGCTGTACTCTGCTTGAAGCTGACGCTGAAACAACCTCACAAGCTACCGCAGCCCAGTATGCCTGCGAACTCTCTTTTAGTGTGATCCAAGACAGCGATGTAGAACAACTAGTGAAAGCCAGCTTAAGCATACAGCAGAAGCAACTTAAACTGCGTAAGTTAGCTCGTTAAGACAAACATAATTTTCACTGGCATGAGTTGAAACAAGCCTCTACAATACTTAGCAACTTTACTGCTAATGGACTTGTTTCCTCGCCTTAATGAATGCTTTTTCCGTATTGACTCCACCAGCTGTCAAGAGTGCCAAATTGGCACAAACGCTGTGTACACTTAGCGGCGCAGCCCAAGCGCTAACCATCGCCAATATTGCTAGGCAACATCAGGGTGTGACCTTGGTTGTGACTGCCGATACGCCTAACGCTATCGGTCTAGAAGCTGAGCTAAGTTACTTACTCAGTGAGCAGTCAATACCGATTTGGCTGTTCCCTGACCGAGAAACACTTCCGTACGACAGTTTTTCGCCGCATCAAGATTTGGTTTCTCAGCGACTCGAAGCCCTATCACGGATCCCTCAAGCTCAGCAAAGCGTTGTCATTGTGCCGGTTACCACCTTAATGGTGCGCTTACCGCCGCAATCATTTCTCACAGGCAATGTACTGATGCTAGAAAAAGGCGATAAATATCGTCTTTTAGATGTGCGCGAGCAGCTAATTAATACTGGCTATCACGTGGTTGAGCAAGTTTACGAGCATGGCGAATTTGCCGTGCGCGGCTCTATTATCGATATTTTTCCTATGGGCTCGAGCCAGCCTTATCGAATCGAACTATTTGATGATGAAGTGGAGACCATCCGCAACTTTGACCCTGAAACTCAGCGTTCAAGTAAAGAAATCAATGCGATCCGCTTGCTGCCTGCAAAAGAGTTCCCAACCGATGACGCGGCCATTGAAGGCTTTAGACAAAGATATCGCCGCCGCTTTGAAGTATTAGTCAAAGAGCCGGGTTCGATTTACCAAATGGTCAGTAAAAAAACCATGCCTGCAGGTATTGAAAACTATCTGCCGCTGTTTTTTGATGAAACTGCTACTTTATTTGATTATTTGCCAGATCATACCCAATTAGTCACAGTGGGAGATATTGAGTCGGCGATTCAATCGCACCTTAATGAAGTTGAAGTGCGTTATGAAGATAGGCGCGTCGATCCATTAAGACCCTTGTTAGCACCGCAGGAGTTATACCTACTTACTGAGCAGGTTTTTTCCTCGTTTAAAACACTTCCTCGGTTTGGGCTTAAAAATGAAACCTATACAGGCACGGCTCTGCAAGGCAAAGTCGGCAAACTGCCGGATGTCACCGCCAATCATAAACTCAAGCAACCGTTAACTGAGCTTGAGAAATACGCCGCACAGGCCGATCGCCTGTTATTTAGTGCCGAATCAGAAGGCCGCCGTGAAGCGCTGTTAGAACTGCTCGCTAAGATTGATATCAAGCCAAAGCTATTTAGCCACTTCGATGAGTTTGTGACCAGCAAGACAAAACTTGGCCTGATTGTTTCACCGCTAGCCCAAGGCTGCATCGTTGAGAAAAAAACGGGTGGCAAGTTCAGCTTAATTTGTGAAACGGAACTGTTTGGTCAACGTATTTCACAGCGACGACGCCGTGATAAACAACGCCAAATAAGCTCTGACGCACTGGTTAAGAACCTCGCAGAGCTAAAAGTCGGCCAACCGATTGTTCATTTAGATCATGGTGTTGCCCGCTATCAAGGTCTAGAAACATTAGACACGGGCGGCCTCGTTGCCGAGTACCTAGTACTTGAATACTCAGGCGGCGATAAACTCTATGTGCCAGTGTCATCCTTGCACCTCATTAGTCGCTACAGTGTTGGCCCCGATGAAGAAGCCTCGCTGAATAAACTCGGTAACGAAACTTGGGCCAAAGCGAAGAAAAAAGCGGTTGAGAAAATTCGCGATGTCGCTGCTGAGCTGCTTGATGTGTATGCCCGCAGGCAGGCACGGCCAGGTGAAGCTTGCCACATTGACCAAGAAGAATATGCTCAGTTTGCTAACAGTTTCCCTTATGAAGAAACGGTTGATCAAGAGACCTCAATTAATGCGGTGCTTGAAGATATGCGCTCACCAACGGCGATGGACAGACTCGTTTGCGGTGACGTAGGTTTTGGTAAAACTGAAGTGGCTATGCGAGCCGCCTTTGTTGCCGTCAATGATGGCAAACAAGTCGCCATTTTAGTACCGACCACTTTGCTAGCCCAGCAGCATTACGAGAACTTTAAGGACCGCTTTGCTGATTGGCCTTTCAAAATTGAAGTGATGTCTCGCTTTAAAACGGCAAAAGAGCAAACTCAGGTGATGAAAGACTTGCTCAATGGCAAAGTCGATATCGTTATTGGTACCCACAAATTACTGCAATCTGAGGCTAAGTTTGAAAACTTGGGCTTGTTGGTCATTGATGAAGAACACCGTTTTGGCGTAAGACAAAAAGAGAAGATTAAGGCATTACGAGCCAACGTCGATATCTTGACCCTAACAGCAACCCCTATTCCACGTACATTGAATATGGCCATGTCGGGTATGCGTGACTTGTCGATTATCGCTACGCCGCCTGCCAAACGACTCGCAGTAAAAACCTTTGTCAGAGAATATGATGAAGCCACTATTCGCGAGGCATTGCTGCGCGAGATCTTAAGAGGTGGCCAAGTCTATTTCTTGCATAACAGTGTTGAAACTATTGAAAAACGCGCAGCTGAAATTAGCGAGCTTTTACCTGAAGCGCGAGTCGTTACCGCCCATGGTCAGATGCGTGAGCGTGAACTTGAGCGAGTGATGTCTGATTTTTATCATCAACGCTTTAACGTACTCGTTTGTACCACCATTATTGAAACCGGTATTGATGTGCCATCAGCCAATACCATCGTTATTGAACGTGCTGACCATTTTGGTTTAGCCCAGCTGCATCAACTTCGTGGTCGTGTAGGACGCTCGCATCATCAAGCTTACGCATATTTGATGACACCTCATCCAAAGCGCATGACAAAAGATGCCCGTAAACGTCTTGAAGCCATTGGCGCGCTCGAGGACCTCGGTGCAGGCTTTATGCTCGCCACTCAGGATTTAGAAATTCGCGGCGCGGGGGAATTGCTTGGTGATGAACAGAGCGGCCATATCTCTAAGATTGGTTTTACCCTCTACATGGAGATGCTAGAGGATGCGGTTAAGTCACTAAAACAGGGTAAAGAGCCTTCGCTTGAGCAGATGCTACGTCATCAATGTGAAATTGAGCTGCGAATTCCAGCATTATTGCCTGAAGATTACGTCGCTGACGTTAACATGCGTTTATCTTTATATAAACGCATTGCCAACTGTGAAACCGCTAAAGCTCTTGATGAATTAAAAGTCGAGTTGATTGACCGTTTTGGTATGTTACCCGACGCCACCAAAAACTTGATGGAAATGACCCTTTATAAGCACTTGGCCACACAGTTAGGCTTAAGAAAAATCGAAATGCATGCCAAAGGTGGTAGTATAGAGTTTGGTGAAAATAACAAGGTTGATCCAACCTTTATCATCGGCTTACTGCAAACTCAGCCCCAAGTATATCGAATGGACGGGCCCAATAAGCTAAAATTTGCTATGCCTTCTGAAACAGCAAAAGACAGGCTCGCATTACTCAAACTGTTAATTGAGCAGTTGTTTCAGCATCGTCTTGGAGAATGATCGTGTTAGGACTATCTAAAAACAAGCTAAGCACAGCTTTAGCTCTTAGCCTTTTATCCAGCCTATCTGCAAGTGTATTTGCGGCAGAAGAGCGTTGGTTTGAGGTCGAAGTCTACATCTTCGAACGCGATGTTCCGAGTGTTGAGCAATGGTCAACCAAGACCACTGAAGCGCGTAGTCGAAAAACCGTCGACTTTATCACGCCAATGGTCAGCACTGATTTAACCGCGGTGAGCATGGGGCTTAACGGTTGTACATCAACAGATTGGGCGACCGACAGCGTTAATTGTAATGAACAGTTAACTAGCGCCAACCATAAAGCCATGGCGGATATACCGATGCAAATAGCAGCAGCGAAGCCTGCTATTGCGCATTTAGGTGATGGCGCCGTGTTACTGGCTCAGAGCCAAAGTCAGTTTCAAGATATTATGGCAAGGATTTCTCGCGAAAAAGGCACCCACAGCCTTTTGCATATGACTTGGCAGCAATCTATGCTTCCGCGTAATCGCGCTGTTCCCGTTAAGTTGTACTCAGGTCATGATTATTCTGAAGAGTATGAATTTAACGGCCAACCTATTAAAGCTACAGATCCCAGCTCAGAGTTTGGCAACTTTGACTTTATGGGCTCCCAATTTAGCAGTGATACCAATAAGCCAGTGTGGAAATTTGACGGTACTATCAATATCTATCTGCAGCACTATCTGTTCATCGAAACTGATTTTAGATTACGTGAACCGGGCAGCAAAACCGTTTTAGTGGCTAAAAATGAGCTCAGAGCGTCGCCTAGTGAGATAGAAACAGGCGGGGCTGAAACAACACCTCAAGAGGTGATAACCCCTTATCTTTACTCTATCCCTATGGTACAAAACCGCCGAGTACGTAGTGATGAAGTACATTATTTTGACCACCCTAAGATGGGGATGATCATTCAGATAAGAAAAATGCAGCACCCCACAGCGAAAGTAACAGGTGCAAGCACTGACACTGTGGCCTTGCCTCTAGCAACCTTTTAAAGCTGCATAATTGAAAAGTCGAGGTAGATATCATCTGCCTCGTCCTCTTCTACAATCACCTCAGACACTTGCGACATGGGTGCACCAATGTGACACCAGCTAATGAGTTTATCGACAGCAAGATATCCACCTTGGGCTAAGATCTGCACTGAACCATCGCTAAGGTTACTCACGTATCCCGTCACGCCAAGTGCATTGGCCTGCATCAGGGTGTTTTGTCGATAAGAAACCCCTTGCACCTTTCCCTTCACTTTAATCATGACGCGCTTCATAGTGTCTTCCTTAGATGAGCGTTGAAATCTTCATATTGAAATCTTGATACTGATTGCTATAAAGATAACCCAAACCCCTGCGTTGAGCAAAAAACACCCATAAAAAAACCACTTACAGCAAAGACACTGTAAGTGGTTCTATTAAGCTTCGAGTACTAAAATAAAGTTAAGCAAAAATTAGCTTAACGTGAGCCTAATTCAGCCTTTGAACTCTTTAATTCGCTTTAGCTGAGCAGCAAGAGAGGCAAACTTATGCTGCTGCTCTTCATCCCACGCTATAGAGTAGTAACCTTTTAATGTCGACTCGACTTGCGTGTTGTCGTTAACCTCATCCAGCCTTGCTAAAATACACAGCGACTTACCCCTGTTCAAAGCACGAAAGTCCTTCACACACTTGTTGGCAATATCACGATACTCTTCAGGCCTATCAATACTGCCGACCATATTCTCTTGAGGCGTCAAATTTGGATTAATCAGTACTGACTTAATGCCATTTAAAAAACCAATCCGCTCAGCCCAATAACCGCCTAAGCCAACGCCTATAATTAACGGCGATTTATCATCAGACGATGCGATCTGCTTACTCACTTCATTAAGTAAATGTTGCATATCGTTTTTAGGATGCTGTGTGCTGTAACTCACTAAACGTACATCATCATCAATGAACTGCAACTGACGCATCTTGTCGTGATTACCCGGGCTTGTAGCATCAAACCCGTGAAGATAAAGGATCATTGTATCCCCCCAATAATTTATTCATCATTAATGTTAGCCAACCTAGCAAGCAATGCTTGTCTTTGTGTTGCGCTAAATCAAACTTTTAGCAATGGCCTTAGCATGCTCCCAGCGCTCATAATCCTCAAGTGCTTTAACCACTTTTTGGGGATTAGGCTTTAATAAGTTAGCACTTAATCCCTTGTCATCATTTGGCCACTGCACGCCATTGAGCACCTCTGTAGCCCCTTCGCTATCGTTACACACTAAAATCATGTTGCAACCCGCATCGAGTGCAGCTTGTGCTCTTGCGGTGTATCCACCAGCGACAGCGGCACCTTTCATTCCTAGATCATCAGAGAAAATGACCCCGTTAAAGCTTAACTGCTGACGCAGTACATCTTGTAGCCAAAATGAAGAGAAGCCTGCAGGCTGACTATCAACTTTTGGATAAATAACATGCGCAGGCATGATGCCTTGCAATCGATTGTTATCGATTAACGCCTTAAATGGCTGCATGTCATTAGCAAAAATCTCATCTTTTGTGCGCTCATCAACTGGCTTAGCAATGTGTGAATCGGCTTCGACGCTACCGTGGCCAGGAAAATGTTTGCCTACCGCGCACATACCCGCTTGCTCCATGCCATCAATAAACGCTCCCGCAAGTTCAACCACTTCATCTTTATTAGGGCTAAAGCTTCTGGTGCCTATCACTTGGCTAACCCCATTTAAATCCAGCACAGGTGCAAAGCTCAAATCGATATCAACAGCCAACAACTCAATGGCCATTAGATAGCCAAGCTCTGTTGCCCATTTCTTAGCTTGTGCCATATCACCATTTGCAGCGGGTAGAATATCTCCCATTGCAGGCAGAACAGTAAAACCATCACGAAAACGCTGCACGCGACCACCTTCATGATCGACGGCTATCACAATATCGGGGCGCACTGCGCGAATAGACTGGATAAGTGTAACCAGCTGGCTTCGGTCAACATAATTACGGCTAAATAAAATCAATCCACCTATCATAGGATGAACTAGCTGCGCAGATTCAGCTGCACTGAGCTCCGTGGACTCGATATCTAACATTAAATAACTCATATAACCCTCTAAATTTTAATCCCGATGATGCTATAGCCTACCTAAGCTTGAAAGAACCTCACCCATCAGTACATAACGAAATTCTCAATAAACACATGTTAAACAACAACTATTATAAAAATAATACAAATCCGCAGGTGATAATATTGTTGCTGATGTGTAATTAGTTTATCTAATGTTTAAATATTGCATACAAAAAAACTAATGATAGAGAAAAAGCTAAAGTATGGGATACTTTTTTACACCAATGAATTCAAGCGACTAAGATTAACATCAAGCATCATTTTTACACGCTGAATATAAGAAATATATCAAGAATAGAGTCATACCTCCATTCAGTTCTATCTTCAGTTTTATCTTAGTGAATTGGTAATAATTATAACGACTAGAGCAATAAAGGTTTAACATGATTAGTGTATTCGACATGTTCAAAATCGGCATCGGGCCGTCAAGTTCTCACACTGTTGGCCCAATGAAAGCCGGCAATATCTTCATCGAACAACTACAAGCGTTAGGTCATCTCGACAGCATAGATGAATTACGTTCAGAGCTATTCGGTTCTTTAGGTCAAACAGGTAAAGGCCACGGTACAGGAAAAGCGGTGATCTTAGGCCTAATGGGTGAAGCGCCGGATACGGTTGATACCGATAGCATTGACGCCATTTTAGAGCAAGTGAGTGACAATGAACGCTTAATCTTAGCCTCAGGTCGTGATGTACTATTCTCTCGAGCCAACGGCATTACTTATCATAGACGTAAAAGCCTTCCAGCCCACGCCAATGCCATGACCTTATATGCTTATAAGGAAGGCAAATGTATTTATGAGCGTACCTATTATTCAGTCGGCGGTGGTTTCATTCTCGATGAAGATGAAATAAAAGCCCAAGACGCCTCGCCTGCAGCGCCGATTAAGTCAGCACCTTTTGATTTTAATTCTGCACAGCAACTACTAGAGCTTTGTACTGAGAATGGTTTTAGTATTTCGTCCCTAATGATGGCCAATGAGCTTAGTATTGCCAATGCTGACGATATTAATGATCAACTTTGGCAAATTTGGCAAACCATGAAAACTTGCGTTGAGCGTGGTTATCAAAAAGAAGGTATTTTACCGGGAGGGCTAAAACTTAGACGCCGTGCACCTTCCCTTCACCGCCGCTTAAAAGCTGAAGGCAAAAACTGTGTTGACCCACTCACAGTTATGGATTGGGTTGACTTATTCGCACTGTCTGTTAACGAGCAAAATGCTGCTGGCGATCGTGTTGTCACCGCTCCAACTAACGGCGCTGCGGGTATTATTCCGGCCGTTTTATGCTACTACGATATGTTCGTCCAAGAAGTTGATAGAGACGTATGCGCTCGCTACCTGCTTACCGCCGCTGCTATCGGTATTCTTTATAAGAAGAACGCGTCTATCTCTGGCGCAGAAGTAGGCTGTCAGGGCGAAGTAGGTGTAGCTTGCTCTATGGCTGCTGCGGCACTGACTGAGATCATGGGCGGCACAGTTGAGCATGTAGAGAACGCTGCAGAGATTGGCATGGAGCATAACCTAGGACTCACTTGTGATCCCGTAGGCGGTCTTGTACAAGTTCCTTGTATTGAACGTAACGCTATGGGTGCAGTAAAGGCGATTAACGCTTCCCGTATGGCAATGCGCGGTGATGGTAACCATAAAGTCTCACTCGATAAAGTGATCAAGACCATGATGGATACAGGTAAAGACATGCGCAGCAAGTACAAAGAGACCGCCAAAGGCGGCTTAGCCGTCAATATTGTTGAATGTTAAAGCTGAGCAGATGTAAGCTTGCCAAGTAATACTGATATTGCATTAACAAAAAACCTCGCTATTGCGAGGTTTTTTTATTCTAAGGAGTCAACAGCGCCTATACCCTATCTAACGGGCAGTTCGACATTCGCAAACATCGCTTCAATCTGCTGAGCATCTCTTAACGCTACAGCTTGCTCAACCACGGTGCGGGTCAAGTGTGGTGCAAAATACTCAATAAAGTCATACATATAAGTACGTAGGAAGTTACCCTTTCTAAAGCCAATCTTTGTCGTACTATGCGCAAACAGGTGACTAGCATCAATTGCAACCAAATCTTTATCCATATGCTCATCAATTGCCATCGACGCAATCACACCGACACCTAAACCAAGCCTGACATAAGTTTTAAGTACATCAGCACTGGTGGCACTGAAAACAACTCTAGGTTCAAGGCCTGCACGATTAAACGACTTTTCGATCTCAGAGGCACGGTCAAAACCAAATACGTACGTGACTAAGGGGAAGCGGGCCAGATCTTCGATACTAATGTTGCTTCTCGCGGCCAATGGATGATCACGGGTCACGACAATAGAGCGGTTCCAGTGATAACAAGGCAGCATAATCAAATCGCTATACAAGTGCATCGCTTCTGTTGCTATCGCAAAATCAGCATCCCCTCTCGCAGCCAACTCACTGATCTGTGACGGCGTACCTTGATGCATATGCAAATTAACTTTTGGATAGCGGTCAATAAAGCCTTGAATAATATGAGGTAAAGCATAACGCGCTTGGGTATCTGTAGTCGCAATATTAAGCTCACCTTGATCAGGCTTAGTGTACTCTTCAGCGACTTTCTTAATGCTTTCTACTTTGCCAAGAATATCGTTAGCAATGCTAATCACTTGCAAACCCGCCGGGGTAACATGAGTCAGATGCTTACCACTGCGACCAAAAATCTGGATCCCTAGCTCATCCTCAAGCATGCGTACTTGCTTACTTATGCCTGGTTGAGATGTATACAGATTCTCCGCTGTAGCCGAAACATTGAGATTATGATTTACGACCTCTGCAATATACCTAAGTTGCTGCAACTTCATCTTTTATCCTTCCGATGGGCAGGCTTTTACCTGTCTAGTAAATAAGTAATGACGCATTTAACTATAATTATTGGTTATAGTACATGGCAATAATTAAATCAAATGGAATATAACATAATTGTCAATCTCTGCGAAGAGCTTACTATAGAAAGCATGATGAAGATTACTACCCTAGAATGTTGATTTATAGTAGCATTAGCCGAATTGTAAACTTATTGGTTTCACTATGATATTTGCTTCAGTCTTGGTTTTACTCGGCGCCTTATTACTCCTAGTGATAGGCGTGAGTCTCGTCCAACAACAAAAAGCGCGCGTTGAAGCCGAAAGGCGAACTGAGCTTGCACGCCAACGCGCAGTGATAGATGAAACAGAAGACGTTTTGTCTAATACTGGTCTCATCCCCTGCTCTTCAAGCATCATTTTAATCCTTTATCGAAGAGTTGAAGAGGGCTTGGCTCTGGCACTCCCACTGGCTGCAAATCTCAGCAATGATTATGAACGTCGCCTTATCGACGTGCGCACTCAAATACAGGCGCTGCAAGCGAGTCCTAAATCCGCACCTGCCATTGAACAATTTCGCTTACCTGATAACGATAGACAAATACTCACTCTGGTACAGAACCTTAAGAAGATGAAAGCCATTTTACGAGCCGAGCATAACAAAGGTAAGGTTGAGCCAGCAGTCTTTAGCCAAGAAGAGATGCGCATTGATAGTTTGCAGCTACGTATCAACGTTGACTCTATGCTAGCGCGAGGACGAGCGGCTTGCTTTATGAAACAATACGGCTCAGCAAAACAGATGGTCACAAAGGCATTGGGGACTCTACACACGATAAAAGCACAAACTCCTAATGATCCGTTTATTGCCTGTAAAGTTGAAGAGGCAAAAAACATGCTTGAAGAGATCACTAGCGCTCAGAAAACCGCTCATCCAGTCGCAGTGAAATCAAAAGGTGATGACGATGATATTGATGTGCTATTCCAGCCAAAGAAGAAGTGGTAACCGGTATTCGCTAACACAGTGGTGAGCTAACTTAGTTCGCTAAACCAATCCATTAAGCTTGCTTTACTAAATCTGCTTCGTGAAAAAAGACACAAAAAAGCCCCGACTTAGCGGGGCTTTTTTATGGCTTAGTTTTTACAACGAATTACTCCGCTTTTTTCGCCTTAGCTTTTGGCTTGGCTTTTGGCTTGGCTTTTGGCTTGGCCTTAGGCTTAGCTTTTGCTTTCGCCTCAGTGACCCACTTGCCATCAACAAACTTTGATGACCAGCCAGTTGCCTTACCGTCTACATCCGTTGCGACATACTGCTCTTTTGTCTTACGACTAAAGCGCACTGACGCTAAGTTACCGTCATCATCTGCCACAGGTGCATCAGCGAGATACTGATACTTAGGCCATAATAATTCACGATACTTAATAAGCTCTTCCACTAACGGACCACGTGTCTCTCGTGATTTAGGGAAGGTACTTGCAGCAAGGAAAATACCCGCTGCACCGTCGCGCAGAACAAAGTATGCGTCAGACTTAGTACATTTCAGCTCAGGTAGGTGAATTGGATCTTCTTTTGGCGGCGCAGCTTCACCACTTCTCAGCAGTTTACGCGTATTCTTACACTCAGAATTTGTACAGCCAAAGTACTTACCAAAACGACCGTTTTTAAGCTCCATATCGTTGCCACAGCGATCGCATTCGATAATTGGGCCTTCGTAGCCTTTAATCTTAAACTGACCGGCTTCGACTTCGTAACCTTCACACGTTGGGTTGTTACCACACACATGTAGCTTACGCTTTTCATCGATTAAGTAGCTATCCATGGCTGTACCACAAATGCCACAACGATGTTTAGCACGTAACGCTTCAGTTTCAGCATCTTCACCGCCTTCACTTATCGCTTCTTCACCAGGCGTTAAGTTTAGAGTCGTTTTACAACGCTCTTTTGGTGGCAATGCATAACCTGAACAACCTAGGAAGACACCCGTTGAACCGGTGCGGATCCCCATAGGACGACCACAGGTTGGACACTTAATGTCGTCTGTAATCACCATTTCGTTCGGGCGCATACCGCCCTCTTCAGGAGGCAATTCAGCAACTTCTAACTGCTTTGTGAAGTCCTTGTAAAAACCATCAAGTACTTTTTTCCACTCAAGCTTACCTTGAGCAACATCATCTAATGTTTGCTCCATGCTTGCGGTAAAGTCGTAACTCATCAGATCTTCAAAGCTACCGACCAAACTATCACTGACGATCTCACCCATCTTTTCTGCATAGAAACGACGGTTTTCAACTTTGACATAACCACGGTCTTGAATGGTTGAAATGATCGTTGCATAAGTTGATGGACGGCCAATGCCACGCTTTTCTAACTCTTTAACCAAAGAAGCTTCACTGAAACGTGGTGCAGGCTTAGTAAAGTGCTGCTTAGGCAACAACTCTTTAAGCGCAACTGCATCACCTTGTGCCACGTATGGCAGGGTATTGTCTTCTTCATTCTTCTTTTTGATCGCGGTTTGTACACGCGTCCAACCATCGAAACGAAGAGTACGGCCCGTTGCTTTAAGCTCATATTCACCCGCTTTTACAGTCAGGCGAGTTGCATCGTATTTTGCAGGAGTCATCTGACACGATACAAACTGACGCCAAATAAGCTCGTACAGACGCTGAGCGTCCCGCTCCATGTCAGACAGCGATGCTGCGCTCACTTTTACATTTGAAGGACGAATCGCTTCGTGAGCCTCTTGAGCGCCTTCTTTGCTACCATAACGAATTGGAGATTCTGGCAGATAGTTATCGCCATAATCTTTAGCAATCATGTCGCGCACGTTATCGAGTGCTTCTTGGCTTAGGTTTGTCGAGTCGGTACGCATATAAGTAATATGACCCGCTTCATACAAACGTTGAGCCATCATCATCGTCTTCTTAACGCCATAGCCTAAACGCGTACTCGCTGCTTGCTGTAACGTTGAAGTAATGTATGGCGCAGATGGCTTACTTGATGTTGCTCTATCTTCACGAGCAGCCACCACAAAGCTTGACTGAGATAACTGACTAACTGCTGTTTGCGCTTGCGCCTCATTCACAGGGTTAAAGGCTTTACCTTCAAACTTGACTACCTGCATTTTCAGCAAATCATCAGTTAAAGTATTTAACTCTGCATGCACGTCCCAGAACTCTTCTGGCACAAAGGCTTTAATTTCGCTTTCACGCTCAACAACCAAACGCACAGCGACTGACTGTACACGACCGGCAGATAAACCACGTGCGACTTTCTTCCACAAAAGTGGTGAAGCCATAAAACCAACAACGCGGTCTAAGAAACGACGGGCTTGTTGGGCGTTAACCATATTAGTATCAAGCACTGATGGCTGACTAAATGCATCTTGAATCGCTGTCTTGGTAATTTCGTTAAATACCACGCGCTGATAGCGAGATGCGTCACCACCAATAACCTCTTGCAAGTGCCAAGCAATTGCCTCCCCCTCTCTATCCAAATCGGTTGCGAGATAGATATGGTCAGCTGATGCTGCCAGAGTTTGAAGTTCCTTAACGACTTTTTCTTTGCCGGGTAAGGTTTGGTAATTGGCTTTCCAGCCATTTTCTGGATCAACCCCCATGCGCGAAACTAATGCTTGCTTCGCTTTTAAGCTCTTATACTCAGCCTTCTCCTCTGGAGACATCTTTTTGACTTCAGCTGCTGTCTTACTGACAACTTTAGCGTCTGAACTCGATGATGTAGGCAGATCACGGATGTGACCTACGCTCGACTTAACGATGAAATCTTTGCCTAGATATTTATTAATAGTCTTGGCTTTGGCCGGTGATTCGACGATTACTAGCGATTTACCCATAGATTAATTTGCGCCAACGAGTCTCAAAAATCGGAAATTTGGCTCCATATATAGAGGGTTGTGTAAAGAGTTTCAAGCTAATCCCTCTTTTTTTTGTACTGAAGTACCATTTTTTAACCGTTTTCGAAATTTATGTGAAAAAAATTAGTGCGTATTTAAAAACTAATATTTCATTATTAGTCATCAAGTAAGTATCAGTTGTGCATTTTGATGCAAATTCAATATTTTCACCAAATTATACTCGCTTGTGCCGCACTCACGCTTAAGTATACTGACCACAATAATTACAACTCAGAAAAGATATCACAACCTGAGATACCCTAAAGGAAAACAAGAATGAAGCATTTTGAAGCGAATTTCGACGGGCTCGTTGGGCCAACGCATAATTACGCTGGTTTATCATTTGGTAACGTCGCCTCATTAAATAACGCCGCTGCAAACTCAAGTCCTAAAGATGCTGCAAAGCAAGGGCTCAAAAAAGCAAAGGCGTTAGCCGATCTCGGTTTAGTTCAAGGAATGCTTGCTCCGCAAGAACGCCCAGACCTACACACGCTGCGTAGAATCGGTTTTACCGGCACCGACGCTGCAATCCTCAATAAAGCAGCGAAAGAAGCACCAGCGCTTCTACGAGCATGCTGCAGTGCATCAAGCATGTGGACAGCTAATGCGGCAACGGTATCGCCAAGCGCCGACACTCACGATGGAAAACTGCACTTTACCCCTGCAAACCTGGTCGACAAACTTCACCGTAGTATTGAACCCGTCACAACTGGCAATATTCTTCAAGCTACGTTTAACGATAGCCGTTATTTCAAACATCACCAACATCTTCCAGAACATGCCAGCTTTGGTGATGAAGGTGCAGCTAACCATACTCGCCTTTGCAATGAATATGGCCATGCAGGTGTTGAGCTGTTTGTTTACGGCCAAGAAGCCACAAATCCTTCGGCGCCTAAGCCACAAAAATTCCCTGCACGCCAAACTCTAGAAGCATCACAAGCGGTTGCTCGTCTACATCAGTTGGAAGATGACGGCACGGTTTATATTCAGCAAAACCCAGATGTGATTGACCAAGGTGTATTTCACAACGATGTGATTGCCGTCGGCAACCAAAACGTATTGTTCTACCATGAGCAGGCATTTTTAAACACTCAAGCTAAGCTGACTGAAATCAAACAAAAGTTTGGTGAATCAGCGCTGCACTTTGTTGAAGTACCAACTTCAAAAGTTGCTATTCAAGATGCCGTAAAGAGTTATCTGTTCAATACCCAAGTAGTCACGCTACCTTCGGGTGAAATGGCAATTATTGCGCCAACCAACTGTCAAGAAAATCCAGCGGTTTTCGCTTACCTTAACGAACTTGTCACTCTTGATACACCGATTAAGCAAGTGCTTTACTTTGACGTTAAGCAGAGCATGCAAAACGGCGGGGGCCCAGCCTGTTTACGCCTTCGCGTTGCGATGAACCAAGACGAAGTTGCCGCAGTAAACCAGCACACCTTGATGAATGATGGATTATTCACACGCTTAAATCAGTGGGTCGATAAGCATTATCGTGACCGCTTACTCGTTGAAGACTTAGCCGATCCGCAGCTTATCATTGAGTCCCGCACAGCCCTTGATGAGCTAACCCAAATCATGAAGCTAGGCAGTGTGTACCAGTTCCAGAGATGATTATTTAACGGCTGTACGTAAGCTGGTTTACTAAGTAAAAAAGCCCCGCATCGCGGGGCTTTTTTACAGGTAAAATGTTAATACCCTATTAATCGAACTAATTAATATTAATATCAATTGAGATAACTTCAGTTGCTGTGCCGTTGATCCTTGTTCCATCGGCTGTCGTCACCCCTGGTGTTTCGACTGTGACTAAAAAAGTTCCAGAATTAGGTTCATCTTCACCTTTAACCGTCACACTAAACTCTCGCCCACCATTGTAGTTCGTGCTCGGCCAAGTATATTCACTGCCACTAACCACTGAACCAGCACTCGCGGTGAACTTAACCTTAGTACCCGCTGGCATCTGCTGATTATGAAGATCTGAGATTGTAAAATAAACTGTGCCTGTCGATTTACCAATAATATCGATACTTTGATCGTAGGTACCATTCGGACCACTATAACTATCAACAATCAATACATTTGATTCATCAGTAGCAAGAGCTGTACTGCCTGACATCACAATAACAAGGCTTCCACGAACATATATAGACTTAGGTTGATTAATACCATCAGCGCAACCATCATGCGCTGTTTCAGAACAGAGCACACCGTTGTATTTACCATCTTTAAGATCAAAAATGCCATTTGCATTAAAATCTATGGGTTCTTCTTCTTCACCACCAGATTGTCCACCAGCCTGTTGCGGGTTAAATAAGCCGTCTTCATTATGATCTACAAATGCATCATTTAGATCAAATGGCATGCCACTAACATCTTGACTGTTCTGAAATGCATTGACTTCGTTTGCATCAAAGCGACCATTACCATTCAAGTCAGGAAAAGACTCTTCGCCAATAGCGGTAGCTGTTATCGTTGCTCGTCCGCCGTATTTTTGGCCATAAAAATTACCGTACACCTTCAATGCAGCATCGTATGCAAGACTACTTATAGGGTTACGGATCTGAATTCCAGCGCCATCAATAAGTTTCTCACCTACAGGCCTTGCAAGTTGACTCGTCCAAATAACGCTACAAGCACCATTTTTGGTCTGGCAAGCATCTTCAATTGAGCCACCTTCAGTTGTAAAAGACACTGTTGTGCCATCAGGTACGGGGTTGTTAAATGCATCTGCAAGTCTAGCTGTGACATTCACCATTGTCCCATCAATATTCCACGCTTCAGCGTTTAACACTGAAGCAGAGAGAGAGAAACTATCTTGGTCAGGAATACCCGTTGAAACAATCAGCTGCTTAGATTGACTTGATATCACTGGAGATGAGCCATCCACAGTACCTGTTACGCGCACAGATGTTGCAACCGTACCCGTTCTGACAACAGTTTGTGCGATACCCTGACTATTTGTCGTGGCAGTAACAGGATCAAGTGAAATTCCGCCAACATCGGTATTAAGCGAAAATGATACTGCCTGGTTACTAACTGGATTGCTGTTAGTATCGAGAACTTTGAACTTAACAACCGATGATTCATCGCCACCAGTTCCTAAAATACTAATATTTTCAGGTGTTGCAGAATCAAATACGATACTCCCAACACTGGCAGATAACACGTTAATGGTTCCTGTCGCTGCCAAATTCAAACCACCAGCATTAGCTGTAACGTTAATCGCATCATCACCTTTACAACCTTGAGCTAAATAAGTGGTTGTTGCTACACCATTCACTGAAGGGACTGGTGAGCTAATTTCAGCTTCTGGAGTAAGCTTAGCAGAACAAGTAGATGAAAAGTTAACATCAACAGGCTGAGTAAAAGGGTTTCCGTTCTCATCTTGTATAACAACTGAAATCGTTGCGGTGCCACCAGCGGTTAGCTCGGCAACACTGATGCTTGCAACCCCTTCCTTAAATGGTGAGCCACTGCCCATAACAACATTAGTCGCACCAACCACAACAACCGTTTTTCCTTCTTCACCAGTTGAAAGAGATGCTGTTACCTCACCAGCCCCCAATGAGCTACCAGCGTAGATATCAACAGTCGCTTTACCATTTACATCGGTTACAGCTGAGGTAATTGGCAGATCTCCGATTGCAGTAGCAAAAGTCACTATCGAAGGTTTATTGATCCCTGTTACTGTTGCAGTAATCTTGCCGGGTTCTGTAGTCGTAATCGCTTCAATTGCATTACCCGCGGCATCTGTTAATACCACAACAACGGAGGCTCCTCCACTGACTTCGCCACCGTCGCCTTGCATAACGAAAACTAACGGCTCTGAAACAATATCACTGTAACCAGCAACCTCAACGGTTAATGAGCTGGCACCTGGAATATTAGACGTCGCCAACAATACTTTTGCAATACCATTTGCATCTGTTTTATCGGTACCAATACCAGGGATGAAAGTACCAATATCACTGTCATTTAGTTTAAACGTGACAAGCTTTCCGGCTAAAGGACCGTTTAACGAACTGCTTACCACTGCAGTTACTTCTGCCGGGGCGTCAGCCGTAATGGATTCGGAATTAGAAATTGAAAGCGAAACGGTGATGACTTCGGTTGGCTCTGGTGGATTTGGGTTGTCAGGATCGGTAGAAATACTACCTCCACCACTACAACCAACGAGAATAAACGACCATATAAAAGCAATAAAAATGCTATAAGCTGACTTCATTGTCAGACTCCCTGTTACTCAGATTATTATTTTTGATAACTATCAAGCTACCTAGCAACTCACATTACACAATTTTCCCATAACTTTTCCACAATAAACATCTATTTATTTGCAAGAACCCTGCAAAACTTAACTTTTACCCCATTTCCTCGGTGACACTTTCTTGCTAGGCTTTATGACGCAAATTGAAAAGCATAAAAATTATACAGGAAGCACTATGTCTGCTACGAAAACCAAAAAACTCGGCTTAACGAGTAAAATTATTATCGGTATGTTTACCGGTATTATTCTCGGGCTGTTATTACGCAATCTGTTTCCAGAGAGTGACTTTGTCAAAGAGTACATCACAGAGGGTGTGCTCAATGTAATCGGTACCATCTTTATCTCAAGCTTAAAAATGCTTGTTGTTCCTCTTGTTTTTGTTTCATTAGTCTGTGGTACTTGTTCACTGAGTGAGCCTTCTAAAGTGGGTCGACTCGGTGGCAAAACCATCGCGTTTTACTTGTTTACCACTGCGATTGCACTTTCAATGGCCATTTTAGTGGCTATTGCAGTCCACCCAGGTAACGCCAGTATGGTCACTGAAGGCATGCAGTTTGATGTCAAACAGGCACCAAGCCTTTCAGATGTACTGATTAACCTTGTACCGACTAACCCACTGCATGCAATGAGTGAAGGTAATATGCTGCAGATCATCATATTTGCGGTGATCTTCGGTTTTGCTATCTCGCATATTGGCGAGCGTGGCGCACGTGTTGCAGCGCTGTTTAACGACCTTAACGAAGTGATCATGCGTGTTGTTACGCTAATCATGCAGCTTGCTCCATATGGTGTGTTTGCCTTGATGGCAAAACTTGCTCTAACACTGGGCATGGAAACCTTTGGTAGCGTGGTTAAATACTTCTTCGTAGTACTTGGCGTATTACTTATCCATGCGTTTGTTGTTTACCCTGTGTTGCTTAAAGTATTCTCGGGACTTAATCCATTCACCTTTATCCGTAAAATCCGCGACGTACAGCTATTTGCCTTCAGTACGGCAAGTTCAAATGCCACATTGCCTGTGACGATTGAGACTGCAGAGCACCGTATGGGCGTTGACAATAAGATTGCCTCTTTCACCTTGCCACTAGGTGCGACCATTAACATGGATGGCACCGCAATTATGCAAGGTGTTGCAACCGTCTTTATTGCTCAAGTATTTGGTATCGAGCTAACCATCACCGATTACGCTATGGTTGTGGTAACAGCAACCCTTGCCTCTATCGGTACTGCTGGTGTGCCTGGTGTGGGTCTAATCATGCTTGCTATGGTACTAAACCAAGTAGGCCTTCCTGTTGAAGGTATCGCATTGATTATTGGTGTCGATAGATTGCTTGATATGGTGCGTACAGCGGTAAACGTCACTGGCGATACAGTCGCGACAGTGGTGATTGCCAAGTCTGAAAATGAATTTAACGAAGCCATCTTCAACGATACTCAAGCGGGTAAAGTGGCTCCAGGCTTTAATGCTCAAGTTCATGCAGAAGAGATGAAGTTGAACAAATAAAACACAAACAAAACACAGGTTCAATCTAAAAAGGCATCCAAATGGATGCCTTTTTTAATAGTTTACTTTCTAAACGTGTCATTTGTTATAACGATAGGCACGCAAATGGTTTGCCAGCGACGACTTAGATAGTAGATTCAAAAAAGGCACAACTCAGAATCCCAAGTTATGCCTTTCATAAATGATGTCACTAACAGCCCATTAGGGCTGCTGTGCTTATCTTTCCCAGTACGACTCTTCTAAGCTATCTTCACGCTCTGGTAAGCCGCGAGATAATCTTGGGCTGTGCTGTGCTAGCACTTCATAAGCCACGCGGTTAGCGTACTTACAAATTTGCGAGAACGACGAATAACACAAGCCATCACGTTTATGCTTGCTCGAGCCAGGCACATTGGTCTTATGGAAAGTGTTAGACGCTAAGTCATGCAGCAGCGCCGCAAGTGCGCCGTCGCCAGCGCCGTTAGTATTACGAATAATCTCAGGTCCGCCCATGTAGGGTGAGATATGCGCGTACACCTTAAGTGGTGACTCACAATCTACTTTCAGTTTAGGGCGAGAGAACTCGTAACGGTTAAATTCAGGAATCGAGCCTGGCAATAGCGTGTGGCTGGTTTCGCGCTTTTCAGAATCCTCGGTGTAACCGGCAGTATAAAGCCCTAAAGGCCCCGCGGTCGTTAACACCATGTCACACCACTCAAGCGCCATCTCACTGGCTTGCAGAGGGTCGCTAAAGCCGGTTAATGCTTCGCCTTCATCTTCGTTCATCGCCAAAATAGTCACATGTTCTTTAATGAACTCTTGCCACCATTTAGGATCTTCTTCAATGAGAAAACGTGTACCCAAAGTCAGTACCACTGGCACTTCAGCTTCCTTGGCGTAACTAATTGCCGTCATCGCCGCTTCAGTGATTTGATCGTCGCCGCTAGCGCGCATCAAATAAGCGGTCAAGATAAGCGCAGAGCCCCCCTGAACCACATCTTTGTCGATAAATTCAGGCGTAAGTTGATCCATCGAGCCTTTGCTGATAGCAAAAGTACGTTCACCACACTCAGAAATAAGCGTGAAACAACGACCGATTGGGCCGGCTACAGGCTGAAGATAGTTCAAATCGACTTTCGAAGAGGTGTTACAAAGGTAGCGATAAGCATAACTACCGACTTCAATATTTTGACTCATTACGCCAAATAATACTGAACGATCATCAGCCAAAATTGAGTAATTGTGTACCGTGTTACCAATGGTGCCACCAGCGAACTCATCGCTGATTAACTCATTGTTTTTAAGCTCGGTATAAAGTGCATGGGCCTTGTCATCGTCAATCAAGGTTGAGTTGCCTTTGGGTAACTCATATCGACTCAGTAACTCATCTTCCACTTTGGCCTCGATGTCTACCAATGTCTGATCGATACCAGATATATAAGTAGAAATAGGCAGAGGCTGCTGGATCAACTGCGCCAACAGTGGATCGCGATTTTTAACGGGAAAATAATGTTTAGACTTACGCTGACCTGGAAACTTCATATTGAGCTCTCTTTCATTCGGCATCCATGCAAAATATCAATTTAAACGGGTAAGTTATTTCTAGTTGTTTATTCAAAGTAACAATAAACAGACTCTGCATTTCTGGCCGCTAACCTTAATTTGTTTGCCACGACATTGTTTAGCTTAGTCACAACTAGCACAAAATAGTGACCTTAAAGGGTTAGTAGCACAAAAAGGTGGGGGATTTTACCACACCCCGCCTCTTTCGCTAGCTGAAATCACTATAGAACTTAGAAAAATTAATACCAACCTTGGGTTTGTTGCTGCACAATATTCGCAAGCAACTCAATATGTGCAGCAGAATCATTTAAACAATCAATGAATTCGTAACGCTCGCCGCTCGCCGCTAAAAAGTCTTGTTTACCTTCTTGCGATATTTCTTCTAGTGTTTCTAAACAATCACAGGAAAATGCTGGACACATAATATCGACTGATTTAACGCCCTGTTTCGGTAATGATTCTAATAACTCATCTGTTGCCGGCTTTATCCATTCCTCTTTGCCAAATTGCGACTGAAAACAGATGCGCCATTGATCGCTCGACAACCCCAACTCAAGCGCTAATAACTCAGCGGTTTTTTGGCACTGAGCTTGATAAGGGTCGCCTTCTGTCACATAGCGAAGAGGCACTCCATGAAATGACATTAACAAGACTTGCGCCTGGCCTTTAACTTGCCAATGTGCCTTCACTGACGTTGCAAGCGCTTTTATGTAAGCGGGATGGTCAAAATACTGTTTGTTGATGCGCATTTCTGGAATGTTGCGCTCAGATTTAAGCAACTCGGCAATCGCATCATAAACAGGGGCGACTGTTGAGCAAGAATATTGAGCATACAGCGGCAATACAAATATCTTTTCAACCCCTTGGGACCTGAGGCTATCGATACCCGATTGCAGTGATGGATTACCGTAACTCATCCCCAGTTCAACCGGAATGGTTTGGCCTAGGCTGGTTGCTAAAGTTTGCTTAAGTTTATCACGCTGCTTTTGGCTAATGACCATTAGCGGCGAGCCATCTTGCCACCAAATAGATTGATACAGTTTGGCAACTTTGGCTGGACGCGTATTAAGAATGATACCGTTTAAAATCGGTTTCCAAATCCAAGGAGATAAATCAACAACGCGGGGATCGCTTAGAAACTGTTTGAGGAATTTTTTTACATCGGTGGCGGTCGGTGAATCTGGGGTACCTAAATTAACTAATAACACACCGAACGCAGGGGATAAGTCACTCACATGAATTCTCTTTTTAACAAGATATTCAGCTCAGGCTATCATTGCAAAATGCATAAAAAAAGCCCATTTAAATGGGCTTTTTCAAATATGAGAACTAGCTCATAAACACGTTATCGCTAGAGTATTTTTCATACTCAGTTAACGGCTTATATTAGCTAAATGCGTTTTTAACTTAGCCTTGTTTAGCTAAGTACGGTAACGATTTCTTCGCTAACAGACGCTACAGACTTAGTGCCGTCAAACTTATTGTAAGTTACGTCACCTTTAGCTGCTATCGCGCCGTAGTATTCTACTAGCGGTTTAGTTTGCTCATGATAAATATCAAGACGCTTACGTACAGTTGTCTCTTCATCATCTGGACGAATAGCTAAATCGTCACCCGTTACGTCATCTTTACCTTCAACCTTTGGTTGATTAAAGACGATGTGGTAAACACGACCAGAACCTGGGTGAACGCGACGACCGCTCATGCGCTTAACGATCTCTTCGTCTGGCACATCGATTTCAATCACGTGATCAAGTGCAATACCACTTGACGCCATAGCGTCGGCTTGTGGAATTGTGCGTGGGAAACCATCTAATAGGAAACCAGCAGCGCAATCATCTTGTGCAACACGCTCTTTAACTAAACCAATAATTAGTTCATCAGACACCAATTGACCCGCGTCCATCACTTTCTTAGCTTCTAGGCCTAATGGCGTACCAGCTTTAACAGCGGCACGTAACATGTCGCCTGTTGAAATTTGAGGAATACCGTACTTTTCCATAATGAATTGGGCTTGAGTACCTTTACCGGCACCTGGGGCACCTAATAGCATAATGCGCATTTCAATCTTCCTCTTAATTTCGCACTGTGATACCAACATCTTCCTAGAACAAGCACAAAAAGCTGTCTAACTGATGGGTATTATATGTTTAGGGCGCCGATCTTCGCATAAATGGCCGCAATTTTGAAGTCATTTGTCCTTCGACTTTAGCATCAGTGTCTTGAAAATCAGTAAAGTAAGGTGTAAAGCTTGCGCCTATATTGATTGGCTAAGCTATTGCCTTGACCTAGAGCGGTTAAGATCTCTAAGAACGACTGCTTTAGCTTGCCATCAAGCGCTGACATATCTTTTTGTAATGGAGTAAACAACAAGGCTAACGCTTCGTCATTTCGCCCTGCTTGATGCAATGCTTTAGCAAGATTAACCTGCAACTCTATATTGTTAGGTTGGTTTTCAACATCTTGCTGTAACTTTCTTATCTCAGGCGTATCAGCGGCATCTAACGCTAAAGCTAATTTAGCCTTGAGGCTTTGATAATAACTGTCTTGATCGGCAAGACCGACTGAATCAAGTAACCCTGACGCATCTTCAAGTACGCCCAATGACAAGTAAACATCTGCTAACGCCAACGCAATTTCCGCTAATGGTTTTTCCGCGTAAGCCTCTTTTAGCAAAGGCAAAGCCCCAATGGCATTTTGCTCAGCTAAAAATACTCGCGCTTGATTTAGCTTTAGTTGCCACTCGGCGGGTAGATGCTTATCTAGCATCTCTAATATTTGCGGCGCTTCTTGTACCCCTGCAAAACCATCAACGGGTTTGCCTTCATGCAATACTAAAGTTGTTGGCAAACTTTGGATCTGGAAATAATTCGCGATTTCCATTTCTGTTTCATAGTTAACTTTAGCGAGTACGAAGCGGCCATTTTGCTGCTGAGCAATATTCTCAAGAGTTTGCATCAATGCTAAACTCTCAGGGCTTTGACTCGCCCAAAAAGCCATCACAACAACCTGCTCCATCGAAGCATCGACCACTTGTTGAATATTTTCTTTAGTCAGTTCTAGAATCGATTCCATAACTTTCCTTTAGCTTTCGCCTGAACTTATCTGGACCATAAAAAAGAGGCAATTTAATTGCCTCTTTAATCATAGCCGCTAATTACTTAACGTTAGCCAATAGCATTTGGTTCATTAGCTTAATAAACGCCGATGGGTCAGCTAGGCTGCCTTTTTCTGACAACAATGCCTGTTGCAATAGCAACTCAGACCACTGAGCAAACTGCTGCTCGTCTTGCTCGTCATTTAGACGCGCAACTAGCGGATGCTCAGGGTTTAGCTCAAATGTCGGCTTAGACTCAGGCACGTCTTGCCCTGCAGCTTGCATCAGCTTGATCATCTGGGTCGACATCTCGCCTTCACCAGCAACCACACAAGCAGGCGTATCGGTTAGACGCGTTGTCACTTTAACTGCAGACACTTTATCGCCTAAGCTGTCTTTAACTCGCTTAACTAAGCCTTCTGATTCTGTTTGTAGCTTCTCTTGCGCTTCTTTCTCACCAGCATCTTCAAGCTCACCTAGCTCAAGGTCACCGCGAGTTACCGAGTGCAGCTTCTTGCCATCGAACTCAGTTAAGTGATTAATCAACCACTCATCGATACGCTCTGACATTAATAACACTTCAATGCCCTTTTTACGTAGCAATTCAAGATGTGGGCTATTTGCGGCGGCTTCATGGCTGTCAGCAACAATGAAATAAATCTTAGACTGACCTTCTTGCATGCGCTCAACGTAATCTGCTAACGATACGTTTGCCGTTGCCTCACCAGTGTGTGTTGATGCAAAACGCAGTAGACCCGCAATACGCTCTTTATTAGCGAAATCTTCAGCTGGGCCTTCTTTTAGCACTTGGCCAAACTCTGTCCAGAAAGACTGGTACTTTTCAGCGTCATTCTTAGCCAGCTTTTCAAGCATACCTAAAACGCGTTTAGTCACTGCAGTACGAAGCGCGGTGGTCACCTTGTTATCTTGTAAAATTTCGCGAGAGACGTTTAGTGGCAGATCGTTCGAGTCGATAAGGCCCTGTACAAAACGCAAATAGCTAGGCATAAACTGCTCAGCATCATCCATAACAAATACACGTTGCACGAATAATTTAAGGCCATGCTTGCGGTCACGGTTCCACATATCCCAAGGTGCTTTAGCAGGAATATAAAGCAGGCTAGTGTACTCTTGCTTACCTTCTACACGGTTGTGACTCCAAACTAGCGGATCGGTATAATCGTGAGAGATATGCTTATAAAACTCTTTGTATTCTTCGTCTGTCACATCGCTCTTGTTACGAGTCCAAAGTGCGGTAGCCTTGTTCATTGGCTTCCAACTGCCTTCTGTCGCTGCAACAGCTTCAGTATCTTCAGTTGCTTCAACAGCAGGCGTGCCTGCTTCAAACATCTCAACGGGTACTGAGATATGGTCAGAGTACTTAGTAATGATTGAACGTAGACGGTAATCGTCAGCAAACTCTTTTTCATCGTCACGAAGATGTAGCGTGATTTCAGTACCACGGCTTTGCTTAGAGATAGTCTCAACCGTGAAGTCACCTTCACCCGCTGACTCCCAAAGTACCGCTTCATCTGCGCTATGACCTGCAGCGCGTGTACGCACAGTCACTCTGTCAGCAACAATAAAAGCGGAGTAAAAACCAACACCAAACTGACCAATCAACTGTGAGTCTTTTGACTCATCACCTGACATGTTCTTAAAAAATTCTGCCGTACCCGACTTTGCAATTGTACCTAAGTGCTCAATCACACTATCTCGGGTCATACCAATACCATTGTCTTCAATGGTTACGGTACCTTTTTCTTTATCGGCACTAATGCGCACACGTAGCTCGCCGTCGCCTTCATAAAGGTTGTCATTGGTTAGGGCTTCATAACGTAACTTGTCTGCAGCATCGGCAGCATTTGATACCAATTCACGCAAAAAAATCTCTTTGTTTGAATACAAAGAGTGGATCATCAAATTAAGTAGTTGTTTGACTTCAGTTTGAAAGCCGTGCGTCTCTTGTTGTGACATGACATGTTCCCTTTAAAAAATCAGTTTAAATAAAGCTTACAAATAAGATGGGGCTATAAAATGGCTTTTCAAGGGATAAATGCTGCATTGGTTTCAATTGCACAAAAAAAATCCAGTCTGCGGCAATTCACTGACTGGATTTTATTTTATATCATTATTGTAAATCGTTAGATTGGTAAGCGCCCATTAAACGATAACGCTAAGGTTGTGCTATCGACATACTCAAGCTCGCCGCCGACAGGTACACCATGGGCGATGCGACTAACAATGAGATTATGACGCTTTGCCATATCGGCAATATAGTGCGCTGTCGCGTCACCTTCAACGGTTGGGTTCGTCGCTAAAATAAGCTCATTCACGCCACCAGACGCTAGGTGTTGCTCAAGTAGCGCAAGCCCAAGCTCTTCAGGTCCCACGCCATCTAGCGGAGACAAATGCCCTAATAAGACAAAGTAACGCCCAGAAAAATGGCCACCCGCTTCAATCGCTAATACGTCGGCAGGTGTTTCAACCACACAAATCACATCAGAATGACCACGCTTGGTACTGACACAAATCGGGCAATAGGTTTCTTCGGTAAAAGTACGGCATGACTGACAATGACCAACATCTGACATCGCTTTTGCTAACGAGTCTGCAAGCTTAGCCCCCGCTTTACGGTCACGTTCTAATAGCTGAAATGCCATTCTTTGGGCAGACTTAGGGCCAACACCTGGTAAACAACGAAGTGACTGAATGAGCTCATCAACGAGTGGACTAAATTTCATTTAACGTTCCGCTTAGAAAGGCATCTTCATGCCCAAGATAATGGTCGATGATGTCGATAAAAGGGGAAACGTCCCGCGAATACAAGCCATCATAAAATTAGCGTCAGATACTAGCATAGAATCTTGAGCTTTTGCCTGCTATCTCCATAACGGCGTATTCCTTAGCGGCATTAACACAGTAGCTAAGCAAGGTGGGCGCCTGTATAAACCGATAATCTACTATGCTAAGCAACATGACTTCCACTCACACTTAACTCTAATCATTTAAGCTCAATGGCTTTCACACTCAGCGCAATCACAGATCCCTCCCCTTTTACGACTGCGCGCATACCAGGATGTATAATCTTCCAATAGGCTCTATCTTCTAGACAGAGAGTACCTGAGTAATCTTTAATGTTAACGCCACCTTTACAGTTTTTGCCCCAGTAATCCTGGCGCTTATCGGCAAAAACGATGTCAACTTGTGTCGCCTGTGCCGTGATAAGATGCAGTAAGTTACACCCTCCAGCAACGAGAGCTAAACTAAGCACAAGATTACCAATAAGTATGCCAAATACTTGTTTAGTCGTACTTTGCCCTACTTGCTCTGCACGCTCTCTGCCTTCCTGCGACAAGGCCTTAAGCAGCAATATGGGCAAAGTGATGACATAAGTGACGCCAGCAGCGATATAGGCGGAGTGAAACATATCGTCATGCCAGATTAAATCGGAGAAAAAGATAAACGATAACAAGCCTAGACAAGCGGCGGTTATGTAGGCGATGCCTAAGAATTTTACAGCCCGATTAATACATGTTTGCTTCGGGAAATAGTATTCGACAAACTTGTGCTCACTCTCGCTCAAAAGTCGCTGTAGATGCGATTCAAGCTCACTAAGGCTCACAAAGCCAAACTCCTTTTGACGCTCCCGCCCTCCCTTAGCATTGGTATAATACAGCGCTAATAAGCCCTCTTCCTTACTCAAAAGATCATAAGTGAAGGTGATCTCACTACCTTTAACCTGAGCCAGAACGATCAGCATAGGCATAGTAAGTGCCTCTGCTAAATGATCCCCTTTAACTTGCTCGCCATCAGGTGCCGGCTCGTTAAAGATAACCGTGTCTCGTATCTCTTTGAGTCGATGCTTTAATGTGGTGCGGCTAGTCACCGCCCCCATCTGTTGAATCTGACCACTGGCGAACTCCAGTGAAAGCGAACTTATCTTCATGATTAAAATACCTGTTCTAGCAATGCGCCAACCTGAACATTGTCGTCATTCCATTCATGTTGACCCTTCGAATTTCTATAGTGCTGGTCAGCATTCGCTTTTTCTTGGGGGGTTAGGTGCTCTATAGCTTGCTTGACTAGGCTTCGAGATTGGGAAAAATCATTACTTCTAGCATAAAGCCCCCATAGGTAAGCTTGGCTATAATCACCTAGATTAAAATAATACACAGCCAAATTATGTTGAGCAGCGGGGAAAGAATATGCGGCAGATTTTTCAAGCCAAAATAGGGATTTTAATTGGCTTTGAGGTACGTAATAGCCGAAGTGGTATAACAAGCTTAAATAATATTGAGCAAAAGCATTATCGCTATTTTGACTAAACCAACGATACGCCTGCTGGTAATTGTTAGCAGTAGTCAAATCGTAAAAATAGAGTGTTCCTAGCGATAACTGGCTACCAACATCACCTAACTGCGCAGAAGGCGTAAAAAATGCTCTCGCCTCTGGATAGCGCTTAGTATTAAACAACATAAAACCGAGCTCGCGCGCCTCTTCCACTGTGACTTTTTCAGGGTGTTTTTCAATACCACTCAGGGCGATAGGCGGTGCGCCAAATAGCGCATTAAAGATGAAAATGACGAAGAATATGACTAAGGAAAATCCCAGTCCTTTGAGTTTTTCTTTCACGCTATCTATCCAAGTCTACAAGTAAAAAGCATTCAAAATGACGCATTTATAAAGGAAATAAATCGAGCGAAGTCTGACACATAGCGGCTTATGTCGCAAGGTCACATAATGTAGCCAATTGAAAGTATAGAGTTTATAGCAATTGTAACTGTGATATCTGATTTTAATTGATGAATTAAATACGGATACAAAAAAGCTCAAGCAAATTGCTTGAGCTTTTTCTGTTTTTAATCGCTCGGATTTGGCCCCTATTTGGCCCCCTCCACTCTAACCGTGTAAATACACGGTTAAAACAGCAACTTAAAACTAGAATGGCATCTTCATGCCTGGTGGTAGTTGCATACCGCCAGTCACTTCAGCCATTTTCTCTTTTTGGTTCTCTTCAACGCGGCGAGCGGCGTCATTACAAGCTGCAGCGATAAGATCTTCTAACATCTCTTTGTCGTCTTCAAGCAGGCTTGCATCGATATCGACTTTACGTACGCTGTGAGAGCCTGTCATGGTGACTTTAACTAGGCCTGCCCCGGCTTCGCCAGTCACTTCCATACGTGCGATCTCTTCTTGCACTTTAGCCATTTTGTCTTGCATCATCTGGGCTTGCTTCATCAAGTTGCCCATACCGCCTTTTCCAAACATACTCTAATTCTCTTCTATTACGTATCACAACAAATAAAGTGGGCTAATCTTACTAAAAAATGAATGATTAGCAATGAAAGCTGAAATTCAATTGTAAAATTATGACTCAGTTAACCGCTTAAAGTTCGCGATATCGATTAACTCAATCAATTTTCCTTTCTGTACTAGCAACTCTGGCGCATAAGTTAATGAATCAGCCGTCATTTGAGCGCCCATGTTTAGTGTTAACCAGCGTATATTATGATCCGTTATTAGGTCATGATGCGCTTGAGTTAAAATTTCTTTATGAAAGCGTCGTCTCACCTCTAGTGGCGTTTCGCGCTCGCTGTCAACGCCTACTGCAACACTTACACTGCATGGTTCGCCAAGAGCATCTGACATCGCCTCTTCTAACTGCTTAATGGCAATATCCGCCGCTAGATGCTTTTGATCAGGCTTAAGCAGTAATGACAAAGGTTGCTCAAATTGATGGCAAATAGAGTTAACCGCTAGCTGCCTAACTCGGCCGCCAACTTCAAGCTCAGCCATAAATCGATACCATTTTAAATCGACTTCATTGCCCGTTAACTCGCCACTAGGCAATGTAGGTAAGTTTAGCTCAGCAGCCTGAACAGGAGATGAATCAACTGTTAGTTGACTTTGATTTTCAGATTCTTCTGACGCCTGACTATTCAAATTATTGTCGCCAGAACCGCTAATGCTGACTTGAGCCTTTACCGTTTTCGCCTTGCTATCATCTGTTTTATCTAATGCCCTTGGATCATCAAAGCGTGCACACGGATCTTGCTCATGCGGCTCTTCCCATGGTGGTCTATCAACGATTTCGGCTTCGATTTCCGTTGCGGGCGCAGTATTCTCATTTATCGCCGTACGTTGATTACTGCTAACCTCACTCTCCATAGAATTATTACTTGGAGCAACGGGCTGCTTTCTTACTGGAGGCGTAAACGCTTTACGACCCTCTGAAGACTTTTTTGAGGATTCCTCCTTAGGATCATCCTCTCCTAGTCCTTCGAGTAATGTTGCTCTTGCTGCTAATGCAGCGTCCAAAATATCATCACTAGCAGCCGGGTCTGATGGCGCTGTCGTTAATTGAGCCGGCGACGGGGTTTGATTTGTATTATTGTCTGCCTGTTGCGCATGCTGGCTGGTTTGTTGCCCTTGATAGTCATCGTTATGGGCGAAACCATAGTCATCATTTTGGCTATTTTCAGCGTTATCGTAAGCGCCCGCATAATCGGCATAAGATGCAAGTTCACCGTCATCTTGGCTAGCATAACTCTGCTCCGAGTGACTTTGACCCAAGTGACTTTGTTCTGAGCGACTTTGAAGCCCATCAGCTGATGATGTCGCTTGAATCGCTTGCTCTGATGTTTCTTTTGCTGACGTTTCTTTTGCTGATATTTCTTGCTCTGGTGCTTTTATCTCAGTATCTAACGCTACGGCTTGAACATCACGCTGTTGAACACTTGATTGCTCGGTTGTAGTCGCCTGCTCTGCAGCATCTTTAAAGCCTTGGCCTTGAGCCTGGCTCATTATCACCGCCATTTCGCTATTCAGCCTATCGAGCTGCTCATCCGATGCTTGAGGCTCGACATGTTCGGCCTTAGACGATTCAGCTGCTGATACGACTTGCTGCTGATTTTCAATTTGCGCAGTTGCAGCTACAACTGAAGAGGTTTCAGCCTCAGAAGTTTGGGCCTCGAGCGGATCAGCCAACTTTTCCTGAGCGGATGAGCTATCGGCAGTGCTATTAATGGAGTCCTGGGAGTCCTGGGGGTCCTGAGTTGCAGCTTTATTAGCGACAACTTGGCTATCTATAACTTGGTTAGCTACTTGCTGAGTGATACTCAACGCTGTCGCAGTTTTATTTGCAGTATGCTGCGACGATGTAGTGGCATCTGGCAGTGCGATATCAGATCTAGACTCAATCGCCCATCGCGTCACAGGCTTTTCTGGTACGAAGGTCACTGCACGCAGTAGTGCCATTTCCAGACCAGATTTAGGATCCGGCGCATGTGGTAAATCCTTTCGACCCGTTAATAACAATTGATAGTAAAGCTGAACCTGCTCTGCTGATAATTGCTGGGCAAACGCGCTAATCTGCTCGCTATAAAGTGACATTTGCGCCGCAGCGGGAGCAAATTGAGTCAACGTAATTTGATGTAACAGCTCGAGTAAACTGCGAAGTACCTCTTCAGGCTCAGCGCCAAATGACAACACTTTCGCCGTCACTTGCATCAAGTCCATTATATCGGCTTTTGCCAACGCTTCTAGCAAGGCGAGAACATGCTTTTCATCAATACTGCCGAGCATTGTTTGTACTTGCTCAAGCTTTACTTGGCCTGCGCCAAATGCAATCGCTTGATCTGTCAAACTTAACGCATCACGCATACTGCCATTAGCCGCTTTTGCCAGTAGCGTTAAAGCGGGGTCTTCAAATGGCAATTGCTCTTGGGTCAATACATGATTTAGCTGGGCTGCGATCTCATCTTGAGTCAGACTCTTTAAATTAAATTGCAGACAACGAGAAAGCACAGTCACAGGTAAGCGCTGCGGATCGGTTGTCGCTAACAGAAATTTTACGTGTTCTGGCGGTTCTTCAAGTGTTTTTAATAAAGCATTAAAACTGCTGCGAGACAGCATATGTACTTCATCGATAAGATACACTTTATAACGGCCACGACTCGGCCTGTACTGCACGTTATCGAGCAGTTCTCGAGTGTCATCAACCTTAGTTCTTGACGCCGCATCGACCTCAATAAGATCGACAAAACGTCCTTCGGCAATTTCAACACAAGCAGAACACTTTCCGCAGGGTGTTGCGGTTACACCTTGTTCGCAGTTTAGGCCTTTAGCAAAAAGACGTGCAAGACTAGTCTTACCGACACCACGGGTACCGGAAAACAGATAGGCATGATGTAATCTTTGCTGAGTGAGCGCATTAGTTAAGGCATGTAAAACATGCGACTGACCAACCATTTGCTCAAATGTGGCAGGGCGCCATTTTCTGGCCAACACCTGATATGACATGGAACTCCCCAACGTGTCATGAATATGGTTTCGGGAGCACGCTCCTCGACATGTTTGAACAATAGCATGCAACGCTTTTACATGCTATCTCAAGCGCCTGAGGAGCGATTTGGCGGTGATAAAATCACCTTTTATGATAAAGAATAATCAGTTTGCAGATTCTTTATCGCCACAACGTTTCGAAGTGGCCTTATGTTTATTCGCCTTCGAACTCACATAAGCTTAATAGCTTTAGATCCATCGCTTTAAGACGCTCTTCACCGCCTAAATCAGGCAATGAAATAACAAACGCTGCATCATTAACCGAGCCACCTAGCTTGCGGATCAATTTTACTGTTGCTTCAATTGTACCGCCAGTCGCAAGTAAGTCATCGACAACCAATACTTTATCGTCAGCGTTAATGGCATCAACATGGATCTCTAAAACATCATGACCATATTCAAGCTCATAGCTTTCAGAAATGGTTTCTCTTGGTAATTTACCAGGCTTACGCACAGGAACAAAACCAAGGCCAAGTTCTAGAGCTAACGGTGCACCAAATAAAAAACCGCGCGCTTCGGTACCGACAACTTTAGTAAAACCTTGATCTTTATAGTGCTCCACTAAAAGGCCTATGGTCAGTTTATAGGCTTGTGGATCTTCTAATAAGCTAGTCACATCTCTAAATAGGATCCCTTCTTTAGGATAGTTAGGGATGGTTTTAATGCTGTTCTTTATTAGTGCCAAGCTGTCAGTATTCATTACCATAATTCTTTACTTAATCTACTTTAGTTTGCTGACATCCCCAGCTCCAAACTTGAGTATACCGGTATAGATGCCATCGAAGTGTAAAAATCGGCATCAAGCTTAAGCCGCTTTATAGCGAGTTGCAACCTACTAACGCCAGAAGTGTAGTCTTTATCTAGGCATTTTTTATTTTCGATTGTTCTGAGCGGGAAAGACCTTTGGCAATGATTCAAAATAAAGCTTAATTTTCAATATCATGAGCCAATACAGTAGGCTGTCACCCGTCAATTTCAGGGATGCTTCTCAGGTAAATAATTAACCCCGCTCCAAGGCAGGCCAACATCACTTTCACCCAAATTAGCGGTACGATAACAATACTGGTGATAAAGCTGAGGCTACTTACTAGATAAGCTTTTTTCTTTAAGCTTTTACGAATAGCACCTTGAGCCTGCCAATTCTTGAGAGCATCGGCAAACCAAGGATGGCTCATTAGCCATTGATAGAGCCTGTCGCTTGAACGTGCGAAGCAGTATGCGGCCAGCAAAATAAACGGCACGGTTGGTAATATAGGTAACAATATCCCTAATAGTCCTAGGGCTAAACTACACAGACCCAAAATTAGAAAAAAGCCACGTTTTAACGCCATTAATCTACCCTGAAAACTAAAAAGCCACTCGATTTGAGTGGCTAGTATACCTGAGCTTGGCTTAAAGGCGGATTAATTTAAACCCAAGACCATTAACCAAGATAGGGTAGCCGGTAATGTTGGGATCAACAGTACAAGAATAAAAATAATGAAATAAAAAATATTGAATGGGTCTTTAAACGGCTGACTCATGACTTCCTCTACTTATTATTGCTGACGATATTTATTGATCTAGATCAATTTTCACAATCATTATAGATGTGGATCACGCTAATAGAAAGCCTATTGGCCAATAAATTGTTTAATAATGCCTTTCTGACTCAGATCTGTGAGTAGCAGTAAACACCCAGCCGTTAAGGCATCAGCGTCGATATGAGTGAACGTTTGTACGAGCCAATGCACCAAGTCTGTGTAACCAAGACTAGTATGTTGCGACACATAAGCCAGTACCTGAGCTGTTAACGGGTTTAATTGTAAAAAACAGACCTCTTCATCGAGATCTCGATAGATACAGAAGAACTGCGGTGCTTTACTAGGAGATTTGGGGCGATAGTCAGGACTAATGTGCTGTACATCATAGGCATACTGCGCAATTTTAGCCGTAGATGACACACTAAGATTGATGGCTTCTAAATTTTGTTCAGTGAGGTTAATCAGCTGATGGTTGTTATTATCTTGAGCGACTGCGACCACTAACTCTAACCACTCGTAATGGGCCAATTCCAACATAAACGGCGGATCGATTTCTGTCGTTTGATGCTCTGTTTGCAAGAACAGTAAAAACTCTTGAGCTATCTCAATGAAAATGGGCGTGTGACAATCGTGTGTGACAAAGAAATCTTGCACTATGTCTAGCCACTCCTCTTGTTTGTACAAGCTTTTGAGCACCGGAAACGCGTTTGACACAAAGCCATCGACATTATTAAAAAATAACTCTCGATATATCTTCATTCTGCGCGCTTCCATCCCGTCGGGTAACGGCCGCGATGGATCTTTAATGTAATCCATAAAGTTTTGTTGTACATCAACAAAGCTCATTAAGCGCTCCTTTTTAAACTGGCGATATGTCGATTTTGATAATCGTGAATTTGGTTAATCTCTAACAATAATTCAGACGTTTCGGGGATATTGAAATCACGCTCTAATAATGTAGGAAAAACGCCATGGTATTCATGGCAAGCATCCAGAAGCTTCCAGACGGGGTCGACAATGTCTGCACCATGAGTATCGATAATTAAATCTTCAGCCTCCTCAAAATGCCCTGCTATATGCAGATAAGCAATTCTGTCTGTCGGCATAGCTTTCAAAAACTCAACAGCATCATATTGGTGATTAATAGAGTTAACGTAAATATTATTCACGTCCAGTAGCATCTTACAATCGGCCTCTTGCATGACTGCGTTCACAAATTCAGCCTCTGACATTTCAGCGCCGGGAGCAGCATAAAAAGAGACATTCTCAAGCACTAATGGTCGTTCAATAATGTCCTCTACTTGCTTAACCCTTTTAGCCACATGCATAACGGCTTCAGACGTAAATGGAATAGGCATTAAGTCATACATATGGCCGCTGCCGGAGCAGTAACTTAAGTGCTCTGAATAGGTTTTTATCTGATGAAGGTCTAAGAAGTCTTTTACATTTTTGACAAACTGAATATCGAGCGGTGCGGGGCTACCGATAGAAAGTGATAAACCATGGCAGTAAAACTCATGCTTTTCGGTAAGCTCGCTAAATTGTCGGCCAAACTTACCACCGAGAATCATCCAGTTTTCAGGGGCGACCTCAAAGAAATTGATTTCGCTTGGCACACCTTGGCAAAACTCGTCTAACATTTCGCGCCTGAGGCCTAAACCAACTTGGCCCTTATTCACCTTACTATTATTTGTCATGCTGCACGCTTACTCATTTAGGGATCATTAACAAATAGGGCCAGCAATAGCTGGCCCTGCTTTACCTAAGCCGACAGCTGATTATTTCGAACCACCCCACTTACCTTCTTTCTTAGCTTTCTTATCGCCGCCACACTTACCTTCACCGCACTTGCCTTCTTTGGCTTTCATTTTATCGCCGCCACACTTACCTTCACCGCATTTGCCTTCTTTGGCTTTCATTTTGTCGCCGCCACACTTACCTTCACCGCATTTGCCCTCTTTGGCTTTCATTTTGTCTGCGCCACACTTACCTTCGTTAGCCTTTTTCTTCTCGGCGCCGCATTTACCTTCACCACACTTGCCTTCACCTTCAACGAGTTGGTAACCGGCTTGCATTTCGCTATAACCAAATGGACCTGCTTGTACGCTAGCACTCAGTGCACTTCCCATTACAACAGCACCTACAGCGACAGTGATTGCAGTTTTATTTACTAATTTCATAATATCTTCCTTTTTACTTAATCAACAACTTCGGTTACCAACAAGGCATTTTATTGGCTTGTCTAACTAGACCAGCCAACCAACAAATTAATTTCAATTTTTCAACAACTGTCACATTTATGACTGATAAAAGCTGATAGTGCAAATTTTCACTACATAAGAAGAAACTGATATTTAGGTGGTTAACGCGCTGTTATCGGTTATTTTAAAAAATGTTCATCCATAAGGTAGGCGACCTAAGCAACAATCACGCAGCAGCATGTGTTATAGGAGTAAACTAACTTTTATTAGCATAAAAATAGTCAGTCTATTTGGATGCCTGCTAGGTATGAGGTAGAATGCAGCGCCTCGAAATATCGATATGTTGGACAAGTCAGTGCGAATAATTTTGGCGCCTATGGAAGGCGTTGTAGATGATTTAATGCGAGAGATCCTCTCTGCTATCAACCCTTATGACCTAATGGTCACAGAATTTGTCCGCGTCGTGGACCAGCTTTTACCTGAAAAGGTGTTTTATCGTATTTGCCCTGAACTGCATTCTGGTGGCAAAACTCTTTCAGGAACCCCTGTACGAGTGCAATTACTAGGGCAAGAACCAGGTTGGATGGGAGAAAATGCCGCAAGAGCCATTGAGCTTGGCTCACAAGGCGTCGATGTGAACTTTGGCTGTCCGGCCAAAATGGTCAACCGCAGCAATGGCGGCGCAGTCATGCTGCAATACCCAGAACAGTTATATAACGTCGTTAAGGCCATGCGTGATGCCGTGCCTAGCGAACAGCCAGTGACAGCAAAAATACGCTTAGGCTTTAACGATAAATCACTTTATATGGAAAATGCCTTAGCGATTTATGAAGCTGGAGCGAGCGAGCTTGCAGTGCATGCACGCAGTAAAGTTGATGGTTATAAGCCACCCGCATACTGGGAATATATCACCGATATCAATGCTAAATTGCCTATTCCTGTTATTGCTAATGGCGAGATCTGGAATAAAGAAGATGCTTCACGCTGTATGCAAGTGACCGGTTGCGACAGTATCATGGTTGGGCGCGGTGCCATATCGCTGCCTAACCTTGCTGCCAGCTTTAAAGGTGATACCCCCTATACTTGGCAACAATCGCTTGAACTCATGCTTGAATATACCGACCGTGAATTAGAAGGCAGAAAAAGCACCTATTACCCTGCACGTATCAAGCAATGGTTTGGTTACTTAAACCGCCAATATCCTGAGGCTGACGAGTTATTTAGAGAATTAAGAGTCTTTAAAACAGCGGAAGAAATTATTAAAGTACTAAGGTTGGCTCGAGCAAAACTACCTGATTAGATCAATCTTAAGTCTTATTTATGCTGCATTCTGGCAAAATTATACTCTGAATTGATCTCAATCATAACGCTATGTGCCCACGGGACTAGACTAACAAGCCATAAAGTCAATAATTGCAGGCAACTGAAGTGAGTACCAACCAAATCAAGCAAACCTTATCCGCTATCGAGTCGGAACTAAGAGTCAAGATTGGTGCACTCCCCGAGATGCAAGCCACGCTAATGGACCAGCATAATTATTCTCTTTGTGAACTGATTCAGATTATGACAGAGGTTCACTTATGCGATCACCCATTATTCATCAATTTGATGCGTTTAGATGCCACACGTTGTCAACTTGAGATTGGCTTGTACGGAGTTTGCAGCGATTGTGAGAATGACATAGAGGCTGAACGATTAGCCAATGATCCGCTAGAACAGCGTTGTGCAACCTGCTGCGGCCAGTTCCATCGCCAACATAGGCAAGAGTTAAGGCTTAATCACTAAGGTAAACGCCATCAATTAAAGGCTATCTTTACCAAAGTTCATCCATAAAAAAACCTCCTAATTAAGGAGGTTTTTTATTATGTCCTAAACGAACCTTTCCAAGTTTAGAACTTTACACTTGCTCTTACGAAGAAGAAGCGACCTAACACATCATAAGTGTATGGATCAGTGTTTGAGTCATTATTACCTGAGTAGTAAGGAGGCTCTTCGTCAAAAATGTTATTCACACCGCCCGATAGACGAACTGTGTTAGTCAAATCATAATTTGCCGATAGATCATGGTACATCACACTATCTACACTTGGTGCATAACATTCTGATGGATCATCTTTACATGAGAATGAATCCATACCGTCGATATAACGTGCTTCGTATGTTGCGCTCCAATCATCACCTGTCGCAGTAAGGTTCAAGTTAGTCTTAAACTTTGCATACGATCCTGAACCACTTGTGATAAAGCCAAGGTAATCGATTGCTACACCATCTTGGTCAAACTCTTCATACTTATCGATGATTGACGTATCTAAGCCTGCTTTCCAATTAAGTCCTAGACCTTCAAAGGTATATGCCACATTAATATCATAGCCAGCTGTATTAGTTTGACCTAAGTTCTGTAGACCATTATCAAACGAAATACGACCCGTACCATCTATAGCGATATTCGCTGACTGACAAAGTGCTGTATCGTTATTAATTTTATTACCCGTTGCATCCATACACTGATTAGCAATGTAGTTAGAATCAACAGAAGTAATAGTATTCGTGATTTCAATATTATAGTAATCAAGTGTCAAAGACAGACCTTCAACAAAACTTGGCGAATACACCAAACCAAGAGTTGTGATATCAGCTTCTTCAGGAGTTAAGTCAGGGTTACCACCAACGGTAACTTCAGCCTGTGTCTGCTCAGTTGCTTCATGCTTAATTTGATCGAATGATGGTGACTTACCACCGTATAGCTCACTTACAGTCGGCGCACGGAATGCCGTAGACATTACACCTCGGAGCATTAGATCATCAATCACGCGCCAAGTTAAACCTAGTTTCCACGTATTATCAGAGCCAAATGTACTGTAATCAAAGTAACGAATTGCCGCACTTAAATCCACTTGCTGTGCCATAGGCAGATCGCTAAGTAATGGTATAGCTAGTTCGGCATAAACTTCATTCACATCAAAAGAACCTTCAGTCGCTTCTTGACGTGGGTCGTTAGCGAGTCCTTGAGAAGTCAACGAATCAGGCGTGTAGTGCGCTGACTCTTTGCGGTACTCATAACCGGCAGCAAAACCAAGAACACCGGCGGGTAAATCCATAACTTCGCCAGAAAGAGTCGCAGCCATGACATCGAGCTCACTACCACCACTGTTAATTTCAGTGTAGATAAAAGGTTCGATACTTTCACCGACCCAAGAGTCTTGACTAAACGGATCGAACTCTTTCGCTAATACCGCATCGTTGATAGAACCAAGGTTGTGCAAGTTGGCTAATGTATCAACAGAGTCGTTCTTACCCTTGTTGTAAGACGCATCCCAAGTCCAACCATTGTCGAACTCGCCCTCAAGACCGACAACAAGACGCACTGTATCCACTACCTGTGAGAAGTTACGTGTGCCAGATTCTACCACGCGGCGACCGTAATCTAATTTTTCGCCTTCTTGTACTAGACCGACTAAGTCATCTGTCATCCAAGATGAATCATATGCCCAAGCCGTGTCATTCCAAATTGGCTGCGGTGCCATTTGCTGTTCAGACCAACGCTTTGAGTACATTGCTTCTGAAAAAAACATGATTGAATCTGAAAGCTCATACGTACCTGAGAAAGATAGATTCAAACGCTCCATTGGCGTAGAAAGGTAACTGTCTTCTGAGTAATTATATTTATCATCATTAGTGAAATCATGATATTCACCGCCACGACCACTTAAGTTGGCTTCAGTAACATTGTCATCGAAGTATTCAAACTTAGCCTTACCATCATCACCCGCAACATAGTGACCGTAGTAACCAGAATCTCCAATCTCATATGCTCCTTCGACACCAGAGCCGACAAGATCATGGTGTGAATCGCCCCAGATATGGCCACCTTCAGAGTATGAGCTACCGCCACAATAAAGCTCGCTACCGTCTGAAGTTTCAGTAATAGGGCATTCCGAGAAGCTACGGTCAGCTTGGCTAGCATCGCCGCGCTTAGTGTACTGCGCATTGATAACAACATTACCCTTATCAAAGGTATTACCTATGGTGAAATCCACACTTGATTCATCAGCATCGCCCTGGCCAGTAACACCAGTTTGTACATTCATCTCAAAACCATCAAAATCACGCTTAAGAATTACGTTTACAACACCTGCAATAGCATCTGTGCCGTAAACTGCAGAAGCACCATCTTTAAGTACTTCAACGCGTTGGATCATCGAAACAGGGATAGTGTTCAAATCAACAGATGAAGCTGCGCCTGTACCCGATGCAATCATACGGCGACCATTGACCAGTACCAATGTACGATTTGAGCCTAGACCACGTAAATTAACGCGTGCATTACCACCAGAGCCATTGTTAACCGCGGCATTGGTCATAGCACCGCCAGATACGGTCATATTTTGCAGGACATCATCAATCGATGTTGCACCTGATGCAATAATTGCTGAAGCATCAATAACAGTTACCGGACTTGCAGATTCCATATCCGCACGTTTAATACGTGATCCAGTAACTTGAATACGTTCTACTTTATTTTCTGCTGTATTGTCTGCACTGGCTTCTTCTGCAAATGCAAATCCTGATAAGGCTACACTTGTCGCTGCTGCTGCAATAAAGCTACGACGTATTGCTTTTGCGGTTAAGGTTTCTGAGTTCATATTTATCCCCTCAAATTTCAGAATGTTAAAAACTGAAACTGATATATTTATTATTCTTTAAAAGGAAGTTAATTACTTCGCAATAAATACTGTTAAAATTTAACCTTTAAGTCAATAGCCATTACAAAAAAATAACGCAAATGATATCAATTGATACAATAACACTTAAACACTCAAAAAAATAAAGCATAATAACACTTTAAAACAACGACATAAGGCAGTAACCGCCCGTAACAACTTCAACCCAACAGATGTATCAAGCGGCGATATGATTGTTAACACCTTATTAACGCGGCGTGGTGTGAATAGGCTAACTAATAAATCAATTACGACTATAAAAACAGCATTATTAATACTTAAACCTCTAAAAACCTGACTTTTGCGGAATATTTAAACACGACATGAAAATAAAAACACCAGACCGAATTGACACATACCATTAACAACAAATTTAATATGTATCGGAAATTCAAATAAAATTACTTTTATTTGAAGATGAAATTTAACAAAAACAAACTATCTCTATTCAACTTGTGAAATAATTGGTCAATAAATACCCGCTATTGATGAGTAGATTATTTACCGTAACCTAAAATAAGATCGTTTATGCTTAGAAAGTAAGAAACTCGTCGCCTCAATGAGTGACTAGAAAATAGAAAGTAGGCAGTAAGCAGTAGGAAGTAAGCAGTAAGCAGTAGAAAGTAGGCTGTAGGCTGTAGGCTGTAGGCTGTAGAAAGTAAGAAATAGGAAGCTGAACGCTGAATCAGATAGTTAACAAAAGAAAGGGATAAAGCTACAGCAGCGAATGTGTCTTATCTTGAATGCTACGCTTTCAACAGGTAAAAAAAAGGAGCCTTGAGGCTCCTTTTTTTACGCGTTCGTATTAACGAGTGCGTGGGCATAGCTCTTCAGTACTGAAGAAGTAAGCCACTTCACGCTCTGCAGAAGCTACTGAATCAGAACCGTGGGCAGCGTTCTCATCGATGCTTTCAGCGAAATCTGCACGGATTGTGCCTTCAACCGCTTCAGCTGGGTTAGTCGCGCCTAGGATTTCACGGTGAGCAAGAACGGCGTTCTCGCCTTCAAGAGTCTGAACCATGATAGGACCAGAAGTCATGAATGCAACTAGTGCACCAAAGAATGGACGCTCACTGTGCTCAGCGTAAAAACCTTCAGCTTGTTCTTTGCTTAGGTGAACCATTTTAGAAGCGATGATTTTCAGGCCAGCCGTTTCAAAACGGTTATAGATAGCGCCAATGTGATTTTTTGCAACAGCATCAGGCTTGATGATAGAAAAAGTACGTTCGATAGCCATGAAAAGCTTCCTTGTTGAATATAGGGTTTTAATTTTCGCGCGGATTATACGAAATTATAGGCCTATTGCCTACCCTTAGAGGGCTATCTAATTGAGATACGTCTTATATCAGAATTAATATTAGAGGCATTCATCACACTTTCGCGCAATGAAAAACGAATTAATCGACTATATTCACCACAGCTAAACGATTAGCCAGAAATTTAGCTAATCGTATATAAGCATATTATTTACGTTTTTTAACCCAAATCACCCCTGCCGCAACAACTGCTAACAGGCCTAATACAGGTACGAGTTCAAGAAAATGATGAAATAGACCTACACCACCATGCCCATCATGTGCAAACGCCACTGACGGCAATAACAGCATTATGTTTAATAATAACAACTTACGCATGCTAACATCCCTTTTAAAATTGATTCAAATCGATGAGTTAATATTAAGTTCATCAGTACACAGCCCCAAATTTAGACCAATTACAGTAAATACCTTTGATACTGATCAACTCTAATCGTCATTGTTGTTTTAATCACCAACAGACGGGATCTAGATCACGCTTTTTGAACGCTAGGTTCAATTGATTCATCTTTCAGCGATCCAGTTAGCTTGAATAGCCTCTAACACTCGTTCGTTACAATGATTTGGGTCATCATCAAAGCTATCTAAACTAAGTACCCACTCACTAAGGTCAGTAAAACGAATTTGTTCTGGATTAACCTCTGGGTACTTTTCCAGTAAATATAATGCTATTTCTAATGAATCTATCCACTTAAGCTTCATAGTCTTGTCCTTATCGCTCACCTATTTTGAGTATAAGACACCGCACCATGAGTGCCAGTGATCTGCGGAAAAATCCTTTTTTTGCTGATGCTGCTACAACTCAATAGTGGCAACAGTAAGAGGATGTCATCATTACAAACTAACACTGCTAATATCAGTCATTGCAGTATATCTAGGCTCTCGTTGCTCTCTGACACAGCAAACTGCAGAACTTTCAGTACCTTGCTGCAGGCAAAACCTAATACCAATCGCTATTAGTAATGATTCAGCTTATAAGTGGTCAGTGGTTTAGAGCCGAAAACAAAAAAGCCAGTAGACTTAGCTACTGGCTTTACACAAACACACGATTAAACGCTAATGCGTAATAATTAGCCTTCGCTAACCATGTTAATCGTGTATTTGGGGATATCAACAACGATATCTGAAGCGGGCACTTTTGCTTGGCAAGAAAGACGGCTTTCAGGCTCTAAGCCCCACGCTTTATCAAGCATGTCATCTTCTAGCTCATCGCTTTCTTCAAGTTCGTCAAAACCTTCACGAATAATTACGTGACAAGTCGTACATGCACATGATTTTTCACAGGCGTGCTCGATATGAATACCGTTACGCAGTGCAACGTCTAATACTGTTTCGCCGACATTCGCTTCAACTACTGCGCCATCCGGACATAACTCTTCATGGGGTAAAAATACAATTTGTGGCATAACCTTACCTATATATTGTCAACCGACTGCCCTTTTAGAGCGAGTCGTATTGAATTATCCATACGCTTAGCAGCAAAGTCCTGCGTCGCTGTATCTAGTGTTTCGATAGCGGCTTCTATCGCGTCAGCATCGCCTTCGCTAGCTATCTGAGCCAACAAGGCCATATTAGCTTGAATCACTTCACGTTCATCTGTCGTCAATAAGTCGCTGTCTTTATTTAGAGCTGAACTTAATGACTCAAGTACGCGAGCCGCTTCTACTTGTTTTTCTGCCAGCATCCGACGTGTAATGTCATCTTTGGCGTTTGCCATAGAGTCTTTTAGCATGCTGCCAATTTCTTGATCACTTAGGCCAAATGACGGCTTAACTTGTATCGTGGTTTTCACACCCGTTGATTTTTCCATAGCGGTGACACTAAGTAAGCCATCCGCATCAACTTGGAAAGTCACCCGGATATGCGCTGCACCTGCAGCAAGCGGTGGAATACCTTTTAACGTAAATCTAGCAAGTGATCGGCAATCAGCCACTAGCTCACGCTCACCTTGAACCACGTGAAATGCCATCGCCGTTTGACCATCTTTAAAAGTAGTAAACTCCTGTGCCCGAGCAACTGGAATAGTGGTATTACGTGAAACGACCTTTTCAACTAAGCCGCCCATGGTCTCAATACCCAGTGACAATGGAATAACGTCTAACAGTAATAAGTCCGATTCTGGCTTATTGCCTACTAGAATATCAGCTTGAATCGCGGCACCAATCGCAACTACGCGATCAGGATCAATAGAAGTCAGCGGCATTTTCCCCATGAAGTTTTCAACTTCTTGGCGCACTAACGGCACTCGAGTAGAGCCACCCACCATAACGATTTCGAGTACTTCATCGCGGCTTACGCCAGCGTCACGCAGAGCGCGGCGGCAACTACTTATGGTCTTTTTAACTAACTGGCTGATTAAACTATCAAACAGCTCGCGGCTAACGGTTAACGTCAGCGTTGTGCCTTCACCATCAACGACACTAGCTAAGGTCTCATTAGACTCTGTTAAAGCTTCTTTTACGCGTCTAGCTTCAATCTGCATCTTACGCGTCATACTGGCGCTAACATTCGTTAACTGCCACTGTTCAGTAAAATAGTGTTGTAGCATATGGTCGAAGTCATCACCGCCTAATGCTGAATCACCACCCGTCGCGAGTACCTCAAATACGCCTTTATTTAAGCGTAATATAGAGATATCAAACGTACCACCGCCTAAGTCATAAACAGCGATAACGCCTTCTTGACCTGAATCTAAACCATAGGCGATTGCTGCGGCTGTTGGCTCGTTCAACAGACGTAATACTTTAACGCCTGTTAACGCTGCCGCATCTTTAGTACCTTGGCGCTGGGCATCATCAAAGTAGGCAGGCACAGTGATCACTACACCTTCTAATGTGCCACCCAGTGTTGATTCTGCACGCGCGACAAGCGGTTTTAAAATTTCAGCTGAAACTTGTACCGGATTGACTTTACCTTGAGGGGTCACAAAAATCGGCAAACCGTTTTCGCTTGCTTCGAAAGAGTAAGCAAATGATTGTTCGCTCGACTGAATATCGTCGAGACTACGGCCCATAAAGCGTTTAACTGACACTATGGTATTTTGCGGATCTTGAGCTGAAAAAGCTTCGGCTTCGCGCCCTACCATTACAACATTTTGGGTATAACGGACGACAGAAGGCAATGAATGCTGTGAATCTTCATCGGGTAACGTATTCGCCACGCCGCTACGTACCGCAGCAACAAGTGAGTTAGTGGTGCCTAAATCGATCCCAACAGCGAGACGATGTTGGTGGGGAGCAGCGCTCTGTCCAGGCTCTGCTATCTGCAAAAGTGCCATAAATATCCAACTTAAAAAAATGTTGGCTCAACGACTTGAGCCAACAATATTATAAAATTAACATAGCTGACTAATCTAAGAGCGCATCTTCCACTCTCGTCAACTCGTCTTGTAATTTTGCCATAAACTTAAGTTTACGAATTTGATCTGCTGCCTGCAAATGATCCGTTTCAAGATCACTCAGTAGCAACGCTTTTAGCGCTGCTGTGATCTGTTTCGCGTATTGCTCAAAAGAGTCATAAAGCGCGGCGACCTCTTCATCGGGATCATCACAGTGACGGATATCTTCAAGTGATTCACGCCACTGCATCTGTTGCATTAAAAATTGAGTATCTTTTAATGTGGTAGATTCGTGGCTCAACTCTAGCCCTTTCAATGCAAGCAAGTGCTCAGCTCTTTGAATGGGATTTTTGAGTGTTTGAAAAGCATCATTGACTTGTGCGGTACGCTGCACAGAAAGACGTTTATCTTGCTCACTTGCATTAGCAAATTTGTCGGGATGAACCGCCCTTTGCAGATCGCGGTAGCGCTCTGCAAGTAAGGCGGTGTCGACATCATAGGAAGAAGGTAAACTAAACAGCTCGAAATAATTCATAGTTTAACTTTAAATGGCTTATACGGTAAAACTCTCACCGCAGCCACATTCACCTTTCGCATTAGGGTTATTAAATTGGAAACCTTCGTTTAGACCTTCTTTAACAAAGTCCAACTCAATCCCTTGGAGATAGATAAAGCTTTTGGCATCGATGATGATTTTAACACCATCGATATCATAGAGCTCATCGTCGTCATTAAGATCATCAACAAACTCCAGTACGTATGCCATACCAGAGCAGCCTGATGTCTTAAGCCCTAGACGTAAGCCCAGACCTTTACCACGGCTAGCTAAAAAACTTCTAACTCGGTCTGCCGCGGCGGGAGTGATACTAATTGCCATCTTAACTCCAAGTATTACTTAGATTGCTTTGTTTTGTACTCGTCTAGAGCAGCTTTGATCGCATCTTCAGCCAAAATCGAACAATGGATTTTAACTGGTGGTAATGCTAGCTCTTCAGCAATATCGGTGTTTTTGATTGCTAGCGCTTCAGCAACTGTTTTGCCTTTTACCCACTCGGTTACCAGTGAGCTAGAAGCGATTGCACTACCACAACCGTATGTCTTGAACTTGGCGTCTTCGATGATACCGTCATCGTTGATGCGCAATTGTAGCTTCATTACGTCACCACAAGCTGGTGCACCAACCATTCCGGTTACAACTGAAGGGTCATTTTTGTCAAATGAACCTACGTTACGCGGGTTTTCATAATGATCGATTACTTTTTCGCTATAAGCCATGATACTACTCCAATTTATCTATTCGTGAATTAAGTTAAGGTTAGTGATGTGCCCACTGGACTGAGTCCAGATCGATACCGTCTTTGAACATTTCCCAAAGCGGCGACATTTCCCTTAAATTACCAATAGATTCTTTAATCGTTTCTATTGCATGGTCGATCTCTTCGTCAGTCGTAAAGCGACCGATTGAGAATCGGATTGAACTGTGAGCCATTTCGTCATTCAAGCCTAGTGCACGCAGAACATAACTTGGCTCTAAGCTTGCAGAAGTACAGGCTGAACCTGATGATACGGCTAAGTCTTTCAACGCCATCATCAATGATTCACCTTCAACGAAGTTGAAGCTCACGTTGAGGCTACCGCAGGCTCTTTTTTCCACATCACCATTAATATAGGTTTCTTCGATGTGGTTAATACCGTTCCATAGCTTGTCGCGTAGACGAGCAATACGTTCGTTATCAACGACCATATCGGCTTTCGCTATGGCAGCGGCTTCACCCATACCCACGATTTGGTGCGTCGCAAGTGTACCACTACGCATACCACGCTCGTGTCCACCACCGTGCATCGCAGCTTCTAGGCGAATACGTGGCTTACGACTGACATAAAGTGCACCGATACCTTTAGGTCCGTACATTTTGTGTCCAGAAATAGACATTAAATCCACTTTAGTGCTTTGCACATCGATAGGTAATTTACCTGCGCTTTGCGCCGCATCGACATGGAATATGATTTTACGTGAACGACAAAGTTCGCCAATCGCATCAATATCTTGAATCACACCGATTTCGTTATTCACTTGCATGATGCTGACTAAAATAGTGTCTTCACGCATAGCCGCTTCAATCATAGCAACTGGAATTAGGCCACTTGGCTCAGGTTGAAGGTAAGTCACTTCGTAACCTTCACGCTCAAGTTGGCGACACGTATCTAACACGGCTTTGTGTTCAGTCTTGCTGGTGATGATGTGCTTGCCCTTCTTATGATAGAAGTGAGCCACACCTTTAATCGCTAAGTTATCAGACTCAGTCGCACCTGAAGTAAACACGATTTCACGAGGATCGGCGTTAATTAAATCTGCGACTTGGTTACGAGCGATATCGACAGCTTCTTCAGCTTGCCAACCGTAACGGTGAGAACGAGACGCTGGATTACCGAAAATGCCGTCCATAGTCAGACACTGCATCATTTTCTCTGCAACGCGAGGGTCAACCGGCGTCGTCGCAGCATAATCTAAATAGATAGGTAGCTTCATCACACACTCCGTACTTTGTAGCCTCAGCTGGAGACCACTTACAACGTACAAAAAATAATTTTTATATTCATAACAAAGACTGCTTAGATGCTGAGTCTTTGCTCCTGCTGCAATTTATCTTGTTTAACGGAGATAAACTGCACATCTCTCTTATGCATCAATCCTGCTAACGATATGCCATTTAAGAAATCAGAGATCTGATTACTTAAATCTCCCCAAAGCGAATGGGTTAAACAACGTGTTCCACTCTGGCAATTACCTTGACCTTGGCAGCGTGTTGCATCGACGGACTCATCAACCGCACGTACAACCATTCCAACGGAAATGTCGCAAGCATCTGTACCTAGGCGATATCCACCACCAGGTCCACGGACACTTGAAACCAAACCATTTTTTCTGAGTTTTGCAAAGAGTTGTTCGAGGTAAGATAGAGAGATCCCTTGACGCTCGGAAATATCGGCCAATGGTACAGGACCATTAGTTGAATGCATGGCAACGTCTAACATTGCAGTTACTGCGTACCGACCTTTCGATGTAAGTTTCATGCTACTACGTCTCCCAAAAAAGCTTAGGCTAATTTCAACATACCCGACTGTTTTAGTCAAGTATAAAGCCTAGCAATTTGGTCAGGTATTAATAGGATCATGACAAGAATTAAATACCCCGTCATTTTGCTGGGGTATTTAACCTGTTTATTAGGCAAGATTCAATGGCATTTAGGATTTTAAACGCACATTGTTCTAGATAATGGGATCAAACTCATCTAATGACTTCTGACGTTTCTGCGCTGCCGCAATTTCTGCATCATTGAAATCTTCCACATCCAGCTCTGGTAGCTTCTCTGTGCAAACGCTTCCGCCTAAAGTTTGTACTGCCTGGCAGACTTCTTGAACCTTTGAATCCATCAAATGCATATGATCAAGCATTTGCCCAATGGCATTGGCAACCGGATCAGGATTATCTGGCGATACCGCGTAAGCATCGAAACCATACTTTTTTGCCATTTCAGTGCGACGTTGCGACGTTTCTTTTGACTGAGCCGATGGCGTTGCAACGACTCGACCAGGAATACCCACCACAGTGGTATCGACGGGCACATCTTTAACCACTACAGAGTTTGAGCCAACGCGCGCGCCATCATTCATGGTAATAGGGCCTAAAATCTTAGCGCCCGCACCAATCACCACATTATTGCCTAATGTAGGGTGACGTTTACCCGCCTGCCAAGTTGTGCCGCCTAAGGTAACGCCATGGTAAAGGGTACAATCATTGCCGATATTAGCGGTTTCGCCAATAACCACCCCCATGCCGTGATCAATGAAAAAGCGGTCACCAATAGTGGCACCAGGGTGGATCTCGACTCCCGTTAGCCAACGAGAAAATGTCGATAAACATCGCGCTGAAAGTCGCCAATTTCTGACCCAGAGTTTATGACTCACCCTGTGGATCCAAATAGCCTGCATTCCCGGATAATTGAATAAAATTTCAATGGTACCGTTCGCGGCTGGATCTCTATGGTAAATAGAGGCTATGTCGTCTTTCAATCTTGCGATAACACCCATTTAGCTATTTCCTTTGCTTAATGTTCTTTACTTCTCTTTGGTCTCATTCTTGGCAGCGACTTTATCAATCGAGGTCAATATTCCGCGCAAGATGTTCATCTCTTGACGTTCAATTCTAGTACGACTAAATAAACGACGCAGCTTCATCATTACATGGCCAGGATGGTTTTTAACAATAAAGTTAGTGGCTAGTAATGTATTTTCTAAGTGCTCATAGAAGTTTTCACGCTCTTTTGATGATGGAAAATCAACTAGAGTGTCCTCACTATCAACAGTTTGAACAGGCTCTGCGCTACTTTGCACTTGCGCAAGGTGCGCTACCCGTGCCTCATAACAGATAATCTGCACTGCTTGTGCCAGGTTCAATGAGGTGTATTCTGGGTTAGCAGGAATAGCAACATGATAATCACAGCGCTGTAGCTCTTCATTCGTTAGGCCGTTATTTTCACGTCCAAATACGATAGCTACTGGGCCGGTTAATGCTGAGCCGACTAATTTCTCACCCGCTTCACGTGGCTCAAGCATCGGCCAGTCTAAGGTACGGCTACGAGCACTTGTTGCAATCACTAAGCTACAATCTGCAATGGCTTCTTCTACTGAGCCTACGGTAATCGCATGCTTTAGAATATCCGATGCACCAGCCGCTAACGCGATCGAATGACCATCTGGCTCAACCTTTGGCTCAGCAAGATATAAAGTGGATAACCCCATGGTTTTCATAGCACGGGCTGTAGAACCTATATTCCCTGGGTGGGAAGTACCGACAAGAACGACGCGAATATTGCTGAGCATGAAACTACTTAATTTTCTGAGAGAACACGTGAAATTATGTTACCACAAGCGACTCATTTTGCTTATACAAAAATCAGCATTTGATATAACGACCAAATAGAGTATAATCCGCCTCCGATAATTTATATCCGTTCTTTTACATCCAGGGGATTTGCAATGCTTCCAATGCATACCATTGCTGTGCGCGCTGCTCGCGCTGCCGGCCAAACTATTGTCCGCGCTTATGCGGAACTAGACCGTATAGAAGTCACCTCTAAAGGTGTTAACGACTACGTAACTAACGTAGACAAGGAAGCTGAAGCTGCAATCACGTATCAGATCCGTAAGGCTTACCCAGACCACACTATCATTGGTGAAGAGACTGGCGAGAACAAAGGTTCTAACAAAGATTACGTTTGGATTGTTGACCCTCTGGATGGCACAAATAACTTCGTAAGAGGTATTCCTCACTTTGCTGTATCTATTGCGATGCAGTTCAAAGGCAAAACCGAAGTTGCTGTTGTTTACGATCCTATCCGTGATGAATTGTTCTCTGCTGTACGCGGTAAATTCGCTAAGCTTAACGATTTCCGTATCCGTGTTGCCAATAAAGAATTGAGCGAAACTATCATCGGTACTGGTTTCCCATTCAAAGCTAAACAACACACTGAAACTTACATGAAGTTGTTCGCAACTGCATTTAGCCAATCAGCTGATCTACGTCGCGGAGGTTCTGCTGCACTTGATCTAGCTTACCTTGCTGCTGGCCGTTTAGATGGTTTCTTTGAAATCGGTCTTAAGCCATGGGATATCGCTGCAGGCGATCTTATCGTACGTGAAGCTGGCGGTACTGTTACCGACTTTACGGGTAACCACAACTACCTAGTTTCAGGTAACATTGTTGCTGGTACTCCTAAAACAACAACAGCACTAGTTAAAGCATTCCGCCCATTATTGAGCGAAGCTCTTAAGCGTTAATTAGCTTAAGATGATACTTAAAACCGCCACTTAGGCGGTTTTTTTATGCCTTTTTTTAGCCGCGATTCACCTAAGCAAACTTACCTTTTGCCCACATGATCAATAATAGCCATAATAAAATCGAGTAATCCCAAATCGATTAAATATCAATTCAGAGCGCTTTACTGTTCAATTCAAGATACATAGTTGAAATGGTTATTCCCCTATTAGATTCAGGCAATGCAGAACTTAAAGGCTAGAGGCTAGAGACTAGAGACTAGAGGCTAGAGGCTAGAATAACGATAAGCTTCACTCATCCGCTAGCGACAGGAATGTGGTAAATGCCTCTATCGCACGACCATATGAATTCAGGAAGTTAAAGTAACCTAGGAGCAGTTACTGAGGATGCTAGAGCCGAGGAGCAAATGCAGCGGTTGCCTAAAAAGTTTTGAGTTGCCGCCAAATCAGCACATATTTTAATAGGGTTGAGACAATAACACCTGTACCAATTTTGTTACTATATTAAACAAAAGGCTAAACTAAATAGGCAAGCGTTATGGGTTCCACTATAACCTGTGATTTAACAACGCTGTTAGCGAGAATTATCAAGCGCAATTGTGAATAGTGTCACATCGATAATGTCACATTATTTTAATTTGCTGGTACCCTTTATCAAACGACTGTATTAGGGAACATCATGGATAAAATGTATCGAAAATATGGCATTGCCAGTATCAAAGCCATTGAACATCTCGTATTAATCATTATTGCAATCGCAACGGTTGTTGCGATTGGACAAGAAATTAAACATATTTTTGATGTGGGTGCCGTAACACTCGCGGATCTACTGTTATTGTTTATTTACTTAGAAGTACTTGCGATGGTATCGCACTACGCGGAGTCGGGTAAATTGCCGATCCGTATGCCACTGTATATTGCCATTGTCGCACTGGCGCGTTATCTCATTTTAGATATGAAAGCCATGGATGATTGGCGTATTACTGCGATCTCTCTCTCTACACTTATTCTTGCTGCGACCGTGATTGTGATCCGCTGGGGACAACTCAAACTACCCTACCCCCGCCCTAAAGAAGAAGACCTATAAAGATAACGCCTGAAGATAACTCTTCAGGCGTTTTTTATTGTGGCTAAAAAACGAATAAGTCGTTAACTCATTTATAAATATAGCCTGTTATCAATATTGACTTTATATTATTAAGATCTTTAAGCTACTAGCAAGACGAGCTAAACAGTGAAAGGATTATAGAGTATGGAAAGCTATCGTGAAGAAAGGCGCAGTTCGGCACGTGTTGATATGGAGTATGAGAAAGTCATCATTGCAATACAAAGTGATTTAGACATCATCACTAAACCCTCTGAGGCGATATGTATTGATCTGTCTCGAAAAGGGGCGCTGTTAAAATGTTCCCAAGCGCTACCGTTAGGCACCTTAATTGCCATCACGTTTAATGCGGGGAAAGATAACCAAAACATCGTAAAAGGTCAGGTTTGCCGCTGTTTCCCCTTAGATGATACCGGCCACCATATTGCGCTTCAGCTTATTTGATTCGCATGTAATACCAATCGTACTAACCATGAGATTGCTATAAACATGCACCCACAAGCTATCTAATAAAAAACCTGCATCAGCAGGTTTTTTATATGCTATTAAATAGCAAGGTCTAGTGATTACAAATTTTATCAGCGGCAGTCTCAATTCCAGCCTCAGAATGGATAAACTTGCCCTTTTTCTCAAGAAAAGCAATTAACTCATCGGCATCCATCTCTGCTGCTGAACAAGTATGATAACGGGCCTGTTCACCAAATTCGGTATACATTTTCGATTTTAACGCTTCTTTAGTTAATGACTCGCCATGAGCAAGCATTAGCTCCATCACTTGGTGACCATGAATAGAAATTGACATATTTCCTCTACATAAGATGTATATATTAAGCACTTTATACGCTATCTCAACACTCAAAACTTTGATCTGCTTGGCAGTCACACCATTACGAGTAAAATTTTGTAGGAATAATCCATAGAAACGCATTATATTAGCGATTCAGCTCAGCTAACACCTTGGCCGCATACGCCGCTTTTACTGTTATCAAATCATTATCACGCAATCAATATTGTAAAATAGGTCCGTCATGTCGTTAATTTTATTACTTACACAACAGATGAGCCTGTACATGGTGATTGTCTACCTTTTGAGTAAAACGCCTTTATTTAAAGTCTTTACCGAAGCTGCGACTCGATTACCGCACAAGGTTTATATCTACTTTATTTTCTCTGGTTTTTGCATCATGGCCACCTATTTTGGTGAGCAAACCAATGATGCCATCGCTAATACTCGGGCAATGGGAGCAGTCTTAGGCGGATTATTAGGCGGTCCAGTTACCGGTTTTTTAGTCGGCTTAACCGGTGGCCTACATAGATACAGCATGGGCGGATTTACCGATGTGGCCTGTGCGATTTCGACAACATTAGAAGGCTTATCCGCCGGCTTGTTTAGCTACTATCTGCGCCGAATTGGCCAGCAAGAGCTAATCTACTCGCCGCTTATGGTATGCGTTATCACTTTTGCGGCAGAGGTGATGCAGATGCTGGTGATCCTATCGGTTGCTAAACCTTTTGATGAAGCTTGGTGGCTGGTTGAGCAAATCGCCCTACCTATGTTGCTAATCAATTCAGTTGGCGCCGCACTGTTTATGAGTATTATCCGCGATCAAAAAGCCATGTACGACAAAATGTCGTCGGTATTTTCCACTCAATCGTTACGGATAGCCGAGCGCAGCGTCGGTATTTTATCAACTGGATTTACCGAAGATAGCTGTAAACAAGTCGCGCAAATTGTCAAACAAGAAACCCAAGTCGGCGCGGTCGCCATAACGGATACCGAGAAACTACTCGCCTTTTGTGGTATCGGAGATGATCACCATATTGCTGGTACGCCTATTTCGTCTCAATTGACTCAAGATGCCATTGAACAAGATAAAGTTATGTTCGCAGATGGGGTTAACATGCCCTATTCCTGTTCTATTTCCCACAGTTGTCAGCTCGGCTCTTGCTTAGTGATCCCGCTACGCTCTGACGCTGAAGTTATCGGCACGATTAAACTCTACGAACCTAAAAATAAATTATTTTTAAATATTAACCGTAGCTTAGGTGAAGGATTAGGCCGCTTACTATCTAATCAAATTCTTTACGGCCGCTTTACTGCACAGCAAAACCTACTGACCCAAGCTGAGCTTAAGTTGCTGCAAGCACAAGTTAATCCACACTTTCTATTTAATGCGCTTAATACCATTGCCGCGATTGTTCGCCGCGATCCCAATACCGCTCGGCAACTTATCCAAAATCTATCGCAGTTTCTTCGCATTAATTTAAAACGTACGACCGGATTAGTGACTCTGGCTGATGAACTAGAACACATAGATTCATATTTAACCATTGAGAAAGCACGCTTTATCGACAAATTAACCGTCAATATTAATATTCCACAATCATTGCTTCATTGTAAATTGCCCGCATTTACCTTGCAGCCCATCATCGAGAATGCAGTTAAGCATGGCACATCGAATATGCTGGATTCTGGATTGATAACAGTAAGAGGCGCACAACTTGCAGACGATAGTTTATTATTGTCAGTCACGGATAACGCGGGCCTTTATAAACCGAAACCTAACAGCGAAGGGCTCGGTATGAATATTGTCGATAAACGTATTCAAAATATGTTTGGTAGCCAGTTTGGCGTTGCTATCGATTTTGTGCCAAACCAATACACTACAATTAGTATTCATCTACCGATAATGGGGGCTTAAACCTTGATTAGCTGCATCATAATTGACGATGAACCCTACGCCAGAGAAGAGATTGCCATACTACTGGAACTTGAAGCAGATATTGAAATTGTTGCCCAGTGCAGTAATGCAGTAGAAGCAATACAGGCAATCACCAAATTAAAACCGCAGCTTATCTTCTTAGATATTCAAATGCCTAAGATATCTGGGCTTGAGCTCGCTGCGATGCTGGATCCCGATAACTTACCACGAATCGTATTTGTCACGGCATTTGACGAATATGCAATTACCGCATTTGAAAAGCAGGCCTTTGATTACTTACTAAAACCAATTGATGATGCGCGATTTGCCAACACATTAAGTCGATTACGTAAAGACCTCACCCCCAAATTGCTAGGGCCGATTGTGACTAAAAAGCTCGAGCATATTCCCTGCTTTTGCGGCAACAAATTAAAGGTCGTCGCTACCGACTCGGTACAATATGTTTATAGCGATATGACAGGCGTACATGTCGCTACGGCTAATGAGTTAGTTCACACTCACATGACCTTAAGAGTATTAGAGGAAAAAACCTCATTAATCTATTGCCACAGGCAGTATTTAATCTCTCCAACGGCCATTGCCGAAATAGAAGTTCAAGAAGCAGGAGCCGAAGTCACTACTCGCTCAGGTGCTAAAGTCCCCGTATCAAGGCGCTATTTAAAACAACTAAAACAGCTATTTGGTTTTCAATAGCCTTAAAACGGATTACCACTCAGGTCAGCATACTGCCGCTGACCTTGGCTATTTGACCGCTGAGTAATTTGTAACTTTCTGAAACCATAAATAAGTTTACACTCCGTGCAATTCTAAGTTGAGCGAGTTAATAATATGTCTTGGTTTTTTCTTTGCGTCGGTCTGTTGATCGGTGGCTATTTTATTTATGGTGCATTTGTCGAAAAAGTGTTTGGCATCAATGCAAAACGCCAAACCCCTGCGTTTACCAAGACTGACGGTGTCGATTATGTGCCTATGTCTAAAGGTAAAGTGTACCTAATTCAGTTACTCAATATTGCAGGTGTGGGTCCGATCTTCGGCCCTATTCTCGGTGCGCTCTACGGTCCAGCGGCAATGCTTTGGATTGTACTGGGTTGTATTTTTGCCGGTGCAGTTCACGATTACTTTTCAGGCATGTTATCGGTGCGCAATAACGGCGAATCAGTACCAAGCCTTGCGGGTAAGTACTTAGGCACAGGCGCTAAGCACTTTATGAACGTGTTTGCCATTATCTTACTATTACTCGTTGGTGTGGTCTTTATCTCTGCTCCTGCAGGCCTTTTAGCTAAGCTGACAGGTTGGGATTTGAGCATTTTCGTTGGCATCATCTTCTGCTACTACTTGATTGCTACTATCGTTCCTGTCGATAAGATTATTGGTCGTCTATACCCATTCTTTGGTGCATTACTGGTATTTATGTCTGTTGGCTTAACTATCGCATTGATTGTTTCTAGCGAATACAGCCTGCTACCAGGCGTTGAAGTCGGTGACTTTTTAACTAACCTAAACCCGAACGATATGCCGCTATGGCCAGCACTGTTTATCACCATCGCTTGTGGTGCAATCTCAGGCTTCCACGCAACGCAATCACCGCTAATGGCGCGCTGTGTTGAAAACGAATCAAATGGCCGCTTTGTGTTCTTTGGCGCAATGATTGGTGAAGGTATCATCGCGTTAATCTGGTGTGCTATCGCGCTGTCTTTCTTTGGCGGTGTTGAAGGCCTAAATGCGGGTATGGCGGGTAATCCTGCTAACGTGGTATACGAAGCGTCAACGGGTCTTCTCGGTGCTGTAGGCGGCTTCTTGGCAGTATTAGGTGTAATTATATTACCCATTACTTCTGGTGATACTGCATTCCGTAGCGCGCGCTTAATCTTGGCTGAATTTTTCAAGATGCCACAAACTGAATTACCAAAACGCTTAATGTTCGCCATCCCATTGTTTGCTGCTGGTGCATTACTCACTCAGGTTGACTTTGGTGTGATTTGGCGCTATTTCGGTGTAGCAAACCAAGCGACTGCAGTAATGATGTTGTGGACCGCTTCGGCTTATTTGCTTCGCCTTAATAAGTTCCATTGGATCTGTACTATCCCGGCCATGTTTATGACAACGGTTGTGATTAGCTTCTTATTAAGTTCACCAACGCTAGGTGCGGGTCTGCCAATGACGCTATCAACGGTTGCTGGTGTGGTATCAACATTAATCATCACTGCATTAATCGTTGTGAAGACCAAAGGTAAGGGTGACGTAGAGGCTGAAGCTGAAGAAGCTTAACCTCATCAGCTTACGCACTCATTAAAATCGATACAAAAGATATCAGCCACTACATTATCAAAGATGTAGTGGCTGACTTACTTAAGCTATGAACAAAGGCTATGGCCAAGCTTTTCATCATCGTTTTTGTTCAATACAACTGCCCTCCTACATTAATCCCACTCGTAATAAAAGCAAACAAGCAGACATTATCTTTTGCCGCTTACTTCAACGTGAATGTTCGCACCAATAAGGCTCCCTTTAAGCCTTGCAGGACAGAGTGATTGCCACAAAAACATCCGCTTTACTACCGAGTAATCACATTTAAATTTAGCGGTTAACTAACTTAAATACAGAATAATTAGGCTCATCCGAGTGGACTAACGACATAGAGCACAAAATGTCCTTTGTGCTGGAGCCATTAATGGAGTGACTACGTCGGGCTAAACGTGAGTTAAGTTGCGAGTGTTTTATAGCAAAGGCGATAACGTCAATGCTGTGATAAACATACTATTGAAATGACTGGCTTTGACCACCAGCGAGCGCGTTATCCTTGAGTACAAAAAAGCACCGAACGTATCTACGTCCAGTGCTCTACATACTCAGTGCTATTATATTGCGCTGATGTCTTGAACAGAAATCGTCGTTTTTAACCGAACCGCATTACTCTAAAAAGGCGGCGACGTTATCGGCCCACTGCAATTCTTGGTTATTAAACCGCACAAGCAATCACGATTAACCGGTTTAAGCTATTCCCATCATCATCTTGCGAACTTTCACTATCTGGCTAAACTCGTGCATATCTTTAGAGGAAAGCTTACTCGCCATCGGGATTTTAGCTTTCGTCGAGTCAACTGCGCGCCCATTAATATGGAACTCATAGTGTAAATGTGGCCCTGTGACACGACCAGTATTACCCGATAAGCCAATAACTTGGCCACGGGATACTCGCTGCCCCTTGTGGACAAGAAACTTAGACAGATGCAGGTAGCGAGTACGGTACTTATTACCATGTTCTATCACCACATACTTACCCGCAAAACGATGATTGGTAACTAAAGACACAATACCATCGCCGGGTGCGACGATTTTAGTACCGATTGGGATAGCAAAATCGGTTCCATTATGGGGAGAATTTCTGCCAGTGACTGGGTGATGGCGATGCGGGTTAAACCGTGAGCTAATACGGTAATTCTTTAACAGCGGAACTCGCTGAAATGCACGGGCTAAGCTTTGACCTTGCTCATCATAGAAATTGCCATCGCTATATTGATAGGCATTAATACTGCTGGAGCCTCTATCAATTGTCACCCCAAGCACATGGCTATTGCCAGTGGCTTCGCCATCGATAAACTGATCGTTCATCAATACCGAAAATTTATCGCCTGCTCGAAGATCGCGAGCAAAATTGAGTTTCTCTTTCAGCAAGGATTCAATCCGCTGGATCTCGCCAGCATTGAGTCCCATCTTTTTGGCTGAAACATAAAATGATCCATAGATCTGACCCGAAATAGCGCGGTCTCGCCAAATACCTTCGATGTTAATTTCATCAACATTAAATGAACCATCATCGAAACGAGTAAATATCACCTGCCTTGCGGCGTTAAAGTAGAGACTTAACTTTTGCAGCTCACCAACATCATTGAGCCAGAATTGAATATTGTTTCCCGGCATTAAGGTGTCTAACGCCAGTACATTTAAGTCCGCTTCTAACACTCGATACATGGTTTGTTGATCGACGCCGCCCTGTTCAAACAAACCACTTAGCGTATCGCCTTTAACGATCTCTTTTTGGAATGCCGCTGCTGGTTCTAACAATTCGCGACTGGGCAGAGCCACGTTTTGAGAAAGAATCGACTCGATATCGAGCTGAACCGGAATGCGCTGAGGCAATAGCTCATGATTGCTTGGTATTAATGTGGCAGCGCCAATCACCAATACAGAGCCTAAAAGGACTTTCCGATGTAAAGCAGATAGCCCCGAGAAACGGTTTTTAGACATATTTGAAAAAGAAAATTTACTTGCGCGCAACCTGTGCCTCAACTTTCATTATTATGATTATCTATTTGTCCCCAAACCCCCTTAAAGCGAGGTTTGATGCCAAGTTATATCAAAAATAATTCAATTTACAAAATGATCAACCGCACAAATTGATGACTACGCCATGATAAGTTACAAACTGAGCGTGCTAACCCTGTTGTACTTGTTCAATAAATATACCGATACAACAGGATTACGCCACTTCGCTCTAGAAGAGCTATAACTTGTGAATTAAGGCAGTACTATGCTTACCTCACTGCCGATTGCTGTCTTGGTAATATCGATACGGGTACCAATCTGCTCTTTCATCTCAGACACGTGAGAAATAACCCCAATCATGCGACCCGAAGACTGCAGATCCATCAAGGTCCGAATAGCTAAATCAAGCGAGTCCTGATCTAGGCTGCCAAAACCCTCATCGATAAACAAGGTATCGAGTTTAATCCCCCCCGCATAAGCCTGCACCACATCAGATAGCCCTAGTGCCATCGACAGCGCCGCCATAAAGCTCTCACCACCGCTTAAGGTCGCCACAGGGCGAACCTTCGAGGTATAAGCATCTTCCACTTCCAGCTCAAGTCCTGATGCCTTATTGCCCTTGGCGCGGTCTTCTTTGCGTAGCAGACGATAACGGCCTTTACTCATCAGCTGTAGACGGTGACTCGCCTCCAGTAACACATCATCAAGCAGTACGCTAAGCACAAAACGCTGTAAGCTAATTTTATTGCCAGTTTGACCGTTAGCCACTTCTGATAATGTGCCAATCACCGCATATTCATCTTCAAGCTTCTTGGCTTTGCCGTCCGCCTCTTTAAGCTGCTTTTGGGTTTGGGTTAGCTGGGTAACTCGACTCTGCAACCCTTGCCACTCATGCTCTGCCGCATGCTGCTTGGCTTGAATACTAGCCAAACGTGTCTCAAATTCTGCAAGTTCGGGCTTCACCTGTTGTGATAACTTTTCATTCAACTGAGTTAACGTCGTTTGATTAGCGATACAAGCTTGCTGATACGCTGCTATCTCCTCGCTTATCCCTTTTAGTGCATCACTGGATAACAAAGCCTGAGTTAGCGCCTGCTGATCGCTAAAACCAGAACTGAGTAATTGCTCATTTAACTCTGATAACGCCTTATCACTTTGCTGTTTAGCCTGTGTGAGGCTGGACTGAGTACCCGTTAATGCAGCAGTGTTCGATGCATCGAGCGACAGCGCTTGAGTGTGAGACTGACGCACCGCATTGATGTTTTGTTGTAGCGTCGTCACCTGTGTCTTAACTTGGTCTATCGCCTCATTGAGTGCATCTAAACTGTGATACTGCTCAGGAATGGCGGCAGATGCTTGTTCGAGCTGGCCTTGCAAACTCGAGACTAAGTTCTGTTGTTCAGAAAAATGCTCTCGCTCAGTATCGAGCTGCGTTTGTAACGCCCGCTCTTTTGTTTGCCAGTTTTGTATCTGCTGCCTTAATTGAGCTAATTGCTGAGCTGCACTATTGGCTTGATTTAGCTGCTGTTGTAACTGCTGCAACTTTAACTGCAAATCTTCAAGGCTTTGAGTACTGCTGTCACCGATTCTTTGCAGTAGTTCACCTAACTGCTTTAACTGTTCTTGGTGCTTAGTATTAAGGCTTGAGTATTCAGCTCTAGCTTGATTGAGCGCCTCATTAGCCGACTCCTCATATTGCTGAGCTTGCTGCAGCTGCTCTTCTGTTGGCAGTTGCTCTGCACTTTTAGCCGGATTAGGGTGCTCATCGCTGCCACATACAGGGCATGGCTGGCCTGGGCTTAACTGCAAGGCTAAACTTGCCGCTTGGCCACGGTGCCAAATGAGCTGAAGTTGTCGATGGCGAGTTTGCGCCTCAATAAAGTGCGCACGAAGCTGGCCGCCCTTCTCTTTTGCATGAGCTAAGGCCAGCTCGGTATTGCTCGCCTGCATACGCGCCTGTTGCCATTGCTGATAACGCTCAATTAAATCTGCTTGAGTGCTAACGGCTTGCTGCGCATTAACCTGCTCACGGGCTATTTGTTCTAACTGGGGAAGCTGCTGCTCTGCGAGCTGTTTTTGTGTCAGCAGTGCATCTAAAACGCCCTTTTCTTTAATGCCCTTCTCTTTGGCTAGATCCCGCTGACTGCTTGCTTGATTAAAGCTTTGTTGTAGAGCGTCTAATCCTTGGAGTTGAGGCACCAACTGCACTAATTTTTGCTCTTCATTCTGGGCTTGCTGTAGTTGATGCTCTTGCTCGGGTAGCATCGAAAATTGAGTTTGACTTACCTCAAGCGCTTGCTCACTTTGCTGTTTGGCTGACTGGGCGTGGCTGACGGCAGCTTGTGCCTGTGTCACCTCTGTATTGCGGGCAAGCGAAACATCTAACACAGGTTTGAGTTGCAATGCTTTTTGGCCGCTCTCAAGCCTTATTTTATCTTGCTCAATAGCGGGCTTTTGTTCATCGAGTAAGGCTGCGGTTTGCTTTAGCTTATCTAACGCATCAAAGTCATTGAGCAATAACTTGGCCGATTCTAGCTGCTTGTTAGCATCAATGAGCGACAGTTTGCTCTGCTCTTTCAGCTCTAATGCATGAATAAGCTTAGGCTCAAGCTCTGCAAGCTCATTATTTAAAGCGTCATCTGACTCAAGCTCGATATTGTGCAGCATGCCATCACGCTTACTTTGGTGATCGCGCACTTCAGTTTTAATCGCCGCCGCTTGAAATTTTAATTTATCTTCAATTTTACGATAGATTTGCGTCTGAAATAGCTGACTAAAAATCTTCTCTCTGTCTTTAGAGTCGGCCATTAACAATTCGCGAAACTTGCCCTGCGGCAACACCATCACCTGGCGGAACTGATCGGCATCAAGCCCGGTTAGAGTTTCAATTTCTGCGGTGGCCTCTGAGACTTTGCTTGCCACCAGCAAATGCTCAACGCCATCGTTATCTATGTGGTAAAGCTGAGCTTCCGGCTTTTGCACCGTGTAACCATCGCCACTCTTTTTAGCCCGCTGCTGCTCTGGCACACGGCGAATACGATACTGCTTATCGCCCAGTGCAAAACTAAAGGTGACTTCGGTCAATAGGCTGTCGGGGGCGAGATCGCAGCGCATCTGGCTGCCCTCGCGCTCATCCCCTGTGGTCTTGCCATATAGCGCAAAGCAAATTGCATCTAAAAGCGTCGTTTTGCCCGCCCCCGTTGGACCATTAATCAAAAATAACGGATTAGAACCTAATGCGGAAAAGTCGGTCATTTGAGTCGATGCAAAAGGGCCGAACGCTGACATTTCAAGGTTAATGGGTCTCATGATGTGCGCTCCACTTTATGTAACTCATCGATTGCACTAACCATCGCTTGTTGCTGTGACTCCGTCATTGGCTCACCAGATACCTGAGTAAAGAAGTCAGTAAACATATCCATCTCGCCCTTCTTGATATGATCTCGGCTGAGCTCTACTTTATTACTCTCGCTCATTAAGCCTGTACGCTCTAGATGCAGCACATTCGGGTACACACTTCTTAGTTTGCCCATCGCGTCTAAGATGGCCGTTTTATCGCTTAATCTCACCATCAAATAATCTTCACGATTCACATCGCTTTTGCCTTGCTCTAATAAGTCTTGCAACAAGCCTTCGATAATTCGCACATCTCGCATGGCCGATAGCGGCAATAACTCAAAGTGAGCTTTGCCTTCATTATCTAATTCAACCAAGGTGACCGATTTGTTTTGATGCTGCTCACTGAATGAGTACTTAAGCATTGAGCCCGAATACCTGACATGTTCAGCACCTTTATATTGCGGCCCATGTAGATGACCCAATGCCGTGTAATTAAAGTCATTAAACAGCTTTGGCGAGACTTTATCGGCGCCGCCAATGCTCAGTGGACGCTCAGACTCAGACTCACTACCACCATCGAGAAAGCAGTGACTAATCACGACTTTGGGCAAGCCTTGGCTATCATGTTCATGCACCTGTTCAAGCAATGTCACCATCGCTTGTTCATGAGTACTGACTTCACTATCAAACACATGACGCACAGTAGCAGGGTCAGCATAAGGTAAGCCGTAAAACATGGCATTACCCTGCTTGCCTTTAATCTCGACTGCATTAATTTCTGTCGTTAACGGCCCGATGATATGTAGCCCGCTTTGATTCATCTGCCTTGATGCAAAACCTAAGCGCTCATGGCCGTCATGGTTACCCGCAATCATAATAAGCGGGATCTCAAGCTCATTGACCAAGCGATTCACCACTTCATCTAACATGGCGACGGCTGCGGCAGGCGGAATCGATCTGTCATAGATATCGCCAGCAACGACGACAGCATCAACGTCATGAGTTTGAGCAAGTTCAATAATCTGATTTAAAACGAAGCGCTGATCATCGAGCAGGCTCTGGTTATGAAGCTGTCTGCCGATATGCCAGTCAGAAGTATGGATAAATTTCATGCTTTCTCGTTTAAAAATGAGGGAGATGTGGAAGTGTCGCCGTTTTGGCTTTCCATTTTAATGAATAGTAAGAAAACTCAGCCCATTTCACAATAGGAGTTAATGGCACAGATAAACGAACACAAGGTTCGTCCACCAGCAATACACAAACCTGCGATCTTGTTTTTGTCAAAAATGGAATAATCGAACAAATAATTTACGATTTACGCAGTAAAACATGACGAATGCCAAATTAGTCACTAAAAGTGAAAAAAATAAGTGCGTTTTATTCTGAGTATTGTTACTACAGGCATACTTAAGTCATTGTGGTACTAGATAGCATGCAGTTTTCAAAGTTTGGTGAAAAATTTAATCGTTACTCCGGCATTACTCAGTTAATGGATGATCTTAATGAGGGCTTAAGCACACCCGGAGCGATTATGCTCGGCGGTGGCAACCCCGCTTCGATCCCGGCAATGCAAGATTACTTTCACCAAGCCACTGCCGATATGCTGGCTAATGGCGAGTTAGTGGCAGCATTAGGTAATTATGACGGCCCACAGGGTAAAGATAGCTTCTTAAAGGCGTTGGCAAACTTACTACATGAGACCTACGGCTGGGACATCACTCCCAAGAACATTAGTCTTAGCAATGGCAGCCAGAGTGCTTTCTTCAACTTGTTCAATTTACTGGCAGGTGAACAAGTCGATGGCAGCCAAAAGAAGATCTTACTGCCTCTTGCACCCGAATACATCGGCTACAACGATGCGGGACTCGATGATGACATTTTTATCTCTTACCGCCCCGATATTGAGATGCTAGATAACCGCATGTTTAAATATCATGTGGATTTTGAAAAACTAGAGGTCGATGACTCGGTGGCTGCGATATGTGTGTCTCGCCCGACCAATCCAACGGGTAATGTGCTCACCGATGCCGAAGTGGCAAAACTCGATGAGTTAGCCAGAGCGAATGGGGTCCCACTGATCATAGATAACGCCTACGGCACTCCGTTCCCCAATATCATCTTTGAAGAAGTGACCCCGTTTTGGAATAACAACACCATACTGTGTATGAGCTTATCTAAGCTTGGCTTACCGGGCGTTCGTTGTGGCATTGTGATTGCCAGTGAAGAGATCACAGCAGCACTGTCCAACCTCAATGCCATCATCAGCCTAGCACCTGGCGGGTTTGGGCCTGCCATTGCTAAGCACATGATTGAGTCTGGCGATCTACTCCATCTAAGCGAAAACGTTATCAAGCCTTTTTATCAGCAAAAATCTGAGTTTGCGGTTGCCTTATTGCAGCAGTCGATTAGCGATAGCCGCTTTAAAATTCATAAACCTGAAGGCGCTATGTTCCTCTGGCTTTGGTTTGATAAGCTACCTATCACGACCATGGAGCTGTATAACCGACTAAAAGCGCGCGGTGTGTTGATTGTCCCCGGCGAGTACTTCTTCTTTGGCCTAGAGGAAGATTGGGATCATGCGCATCAGTGCCTGCGAATGAATTACGTACAAGATGAAGCCAAAATGCGTGCAGGAATTGCGATTATCAGCGAAGAAGTCGCAAAGGCTTATTCAGAAGTTTAAGCGAATTATATGCTCAATACAGTTCAGCACGGCGGCTGCGTTGCTGAACTTGTTTTTGAATTCTACGTTTTTGCCTTATAAATATACCAAGCTCCCCGCTTAAATATCTCCTGAAAACCCAATCTATTGCTGTAATGGTTTTCAACAGTCTAATTAATGACTTACTAAAATAAAATTATATTTATTCTCTATTTATTGAGATAATAAACGTCTCATTTATACGTATATTTGCTAAATATTCAATTTTGATACTTTTCTGTCGCTTTAACTTCTAATCAATACCCCTATTTATTTAAAACTTAAAACCAACCATTAACAGCTAATCAAATTACAAGTCATGTTCTCTAAAATCTATTGATGGATAGATCTTAGAGAAAGTAACTTTGCTTTTAGTTATGAGACCAAAGAATGAAAAAAATAATACTTGCTGCAGTAATAAGTAACCTTTTGACAGGTTGTTTCGAAAGTAGTGATTCTCCAGAGCCGTCAACACCTGTTGTACCGAGTATTCCGCTAGAGCCGTCAATGCCAGTTGTGCCAAGCATTCCACTTGAGCCGTCAACACCGGTTGTGCCAAGTATTCCGCTAGAGCCGTCGACACCGGTTGTGCCGAGTATTCCACTAGAGCCGTCAATACCGGTTGTGCCGAGTATTCCACTAGAGCCGTCAACACCTTTGTTTGACATCATTGCAGACACCTTATGCGAAGGTAACTTCAAAGCTGAATTGACAACAGATGAGCACTATTTCTGTAGTACTGACTCAAAAGAGCAAATTGGTGACAGCAATGCACTTACGGCGAATAGTTACGCTAGTTTAGCGTTATGCCAAGCGACTCTAGCAGGCTTGATCGCAGACAGTACGACTTATACCAATACGCAATGCTTTACCGGTCAAATAGAGACAACACCGCCAACGGTTATCATCCCCGCGAAAAAGACCTACCAAGGCAGCTTAATGCTTAGCGGTAAAACCCTGTCCGGCCACATTACCTGTAACGGTCAAGTACTAGCTGAAACAGGATTTTTCAGCTTTAAAGATGGCGACAACGTCAGTTGCTCTTATGGCTCTTTAGAGCTAATTAATAAAGATATTCCGTTGCCAGATGGCTGGACACGCGATACTCATAACGCGATGGCGTTGGATATGCAAAATGACTGGTCGCATGACAACATTAGCGTGGCTGATGGTGCAAAGATCATGGCCAAGGTCAGCACCTGCCCAGCAATTACCACAGAGATCTGTTTGGATGAACTCGACAGCTTTGATGTGTCACCATTATTTTCAAGTGGCGATGAAAACGATATTGACGCATTTTTAAACCCTCCAGCAGCAGAAGAGACTGACGCTATTGATAAGGCGCCAAGTTCACATGTTGATAGCAGTTTAACCCCAGAAGTGACCGAGGGAGCCAAGCCTGATATTAATGCAGGCTTTGTGTCTGCCGCAGCAGAAGAGGCTTACACTTATAAGCCTAGCGAAGATGCACGTGTCCTGACGACGAGTGTATTGAGTGATATTAATGGCACTCCTATTGCTGGTATTAACTATTACACCAAGTCTTCTCGCGGAATGACTGATCCCACAGGTGTTATGTCTTACGTTTGGGGAGAAACCATCACCCTAGGTCTAGATACATTTACCTTTGGTTCGGTAAAAGGTAACCAAGTTGAATATACCTTAGCGGATGTGTCGAATAACGAAATCGTTAAACAAAACATTAATGCGTTAATTGCACGCTATGCTAGCGACTCAGTTGATGCCGTCATCTTTACCGAACTGGTACATCAAGTCTTTGCGCAGTACCCTAACGTTATTAACGAAATCATTAATCTCAATCTACCTAACGGCGCGCAAATCGAGGATACTCAGTATCGCGTGCCTAACGAATTTAACGCGCAGTTTGAAAATGGATTAGCACAAATCATTGATGCAGAGCTAAATCCGGCGCGAGCGTTAAACCATCTTGCTACGCCAGTTTTACGCAATAGCCAGTATGTAACTAATACCCTCAATCAGCTCTACACCGGCGTTGACCAGTTCCATGTTTTCCACGATAACGTATCCTTTTATGGCGAAGTCGGTTATGCCCGTTTTATGCGTTCGATGAACACATCTAACACCGCTTTTCCGCTACTCATGCCGCGTAATGATGTGAACTATTGGTTACCATTTGGTTCAGAGCAAGCCTATCGACGTGATGACGGATTCCCTTATGTGACTGACGCGACAATTATTGATGCCGACTCAGATGTGGTGCTTAAGCGCCCTGAAATCGTAGGTGAAGACACCGCAACCTATAACTTGCCCGTTGTCACCGCGGGTGAAATTGGCCAAGGTCATGTCGTGTTTATGGGCAACAGTATGTACCCAAACATTTTAAGTCATCCGACAAACTATTGGGCCGGTGGTGAAGAGGCGGGTAAAGACAACGGCAGCATGCCGCTATTTTTTAAAAACATGTTCACTTGGTTTGCCCCTGGATATCAACATGGCAATACTTCAGTTAATGTCGGTTCAAACATTAATAAGGTTTGGAAATCTAACGTTAACTTTAACCAAACGTATGATTTCTTTATCGATGATTCATACAAATTAAATGTTGAGTCGCTCGCTTCAGGCAGTTATGACGGACTTGACCCACTGACTACGCCAATCTTAATTTTACAAGCCTATGAAACCGGCCTATTTGGTGATGGCATGAGCGTAAAAGTGCTTGCCGACATCACTAAGCCATTACTTTCTGCGACAGATATTACGGCATTGATCAGTTATATCAATGCTGGTGGTAGCGTGTTGTTTATGGATGCAATAGAGCAGTTAAACCCAGAGCCCATTGCCCGTTTAGCCGATACAGCCGGAATATCATTAGGTGGCTCAAACCTAGCACGTACTCGACAAGCCTATTGTGGCGAAAGCTATTATTGCCAAGCGCCAAGGCCAAATCCACGCGCCAGCTTAAAAGACACGCTAGTGACTTATGAAAAGTTTGACGATATGTCTAAGTTCGTGATTAACGAAGATGGCAGCGTCACCTTCCCAGGCCCTATCGATAAACCGACATTCGATGTGGCTCAATATAAAACCCAAAATGACAATGGTGATGAGCAAAACAACGCTGCCTTTTTCAGTGTTAAAACCGAAGCGGAGCGCCTAGAAGCCGTCGCTAAGATTAAAGCCGCCTTCCCTAAAGCCAAAGAGTGCAGTGACGCGAGTTATGATTATGAAATAGGCTGTATCGAAACCCGTCAAGGGCATGGCTATACCACAGGAAGCACATATTTCAGGCCGCGATTTACTCGCTATGAGATAAGCCCTGAAGTCGTCACCACTATGGTAAAAGCTGCAAACCTTGGAGCAAACGTTGACAAACTGTACCAACATGAAATTTACTATCGCAGTAAAGGGGCTGAAGGTACTCGTTTATCACTCAATGAGCTCAATCAAACCTACGATAACTTATCTGTTTGGCTGTGGAATGATGAACAATATCAATATGTGTCAGGTTCACAAGATGAGCTGGGATTCAAAAAAGCCACTGAGTTTTTAAACTGTTATACCTCTGATTTGCACCAACCAGATAACGCTTGTAGTGCAGAAACCCGAGCTAAACTGCACAGCTACAATATGCTTACTGAAAATGAAGAGCTAAACCCAAGCTACCCGCTAAACTATCAAGAGAAGCCGCTCACTCGCATTATGCTGGGTCGCTCTTACTGGGATAATGACATCAGTGTAAACACCGTTATTTACCCAGGTAATACAGCAACGACAGGCAGCAATGCTAGCGTACACATTGAAACGTTCAATAAGGCTGTCGTTGGTACGGCAAACAACATGCAATCAACAGGATTGTGGGCGATTAAGCGCAGCCCTGTCACGGTAACAGGTGCACATGATGCAACCATTACTGTTGCATTAGTTGATGATGTAACGGGTAAACATGAACATGAACTGGCATTAAAACGTCCTTCTCGTGTGCAAAAATCTTGGACTCATACCGCAGGCTCAACAACTAAAATTATTGCCCCTTATGGCGGCCTAATTTACATCAAGCCCACATCGACTGACACCAACAATACGGTTGAGTTTAGCTTTAATGGCGTATTGAAAGCCTCGCTTTGGCGAGACGGTCAATGGCAAAATGCAGTTAACACTGATGTACCACTAGCAGAGATCAATAGCGGCCACTTTGTTTACACCACCCCGGTAAATAATGTTGCTAATACCGATATCCAAGTCTTTGCCGACGGCATGAACGATTTTGCCAATAAAGCCAGTGATTTTCATGCCAGAGACAATAGTGATGGCAATATGCGCTTTACCGGCGAGTTATTGCCTGAACATAGCCACCGCTTTGTTAATGACGTGCAAATATCAATTGGCGCTGCGCACTCTGGATACCCAGTAATGAGCACGAGCTACAATCGAGATGCCAATACCATCCCGACCCAACCAGAAAATGACTGGTTACTGTGGCATGAGGTCGGCCATAACTTGGCTGCAGCCCCTTTCAATGTCAAAGGTGCAACAGAAGTGGCAAATAACTTGTTAGCACTTTATATGCAGGAGCAACGTGATAACGGCAACGGCGAAATGGATCGCGTTAAAACCGATATTCAAAAAGCACCGATGATGATAAGTCGTGATGACGGCCATGTATGGAGCCACGGCAATGCCGGCTCTCGATTGGTAATGTTCGCTCAATTGAAAGTATGGGCAGAAGATCACTTCAAGATTGCAGATCACTTTAAAGGTGAAACCATCCCATCTTACTACGGCAAACATGAAGGTTGGAACATGATTAAGATGATGCACCGCGAGGCGCGCAACATCGACAATCAATCTTGCTCGGCGAAAAATGCAGTAGGATTAACTGAAGGCGACTTACTCATGGCATGTGCGTCTGCTGTATCTGGTTATGATCTGACTAGTTTCTTTGAGTCTTGGAATCCAAGCGAAGTGTCAGTGGTAACCGCTGATGGCACTCGAGATTATGACGGTGGGATCACAGCAAACGGTGTAGGCTATGTGTTGTCACTATCATTACCCGTTCCTGAGGTTAAGCCTGAAACGATTGATAGTATTCATTAATGACTAGATGATAAACGCCCCTTAACTTAATGCTAAGGGGCTTTTTCTAACACGTTAGCTTACACCGCGTTCCAAAAACACTTTAGATCCCTGCGATTAATTAACGGCTAATGCCTCAATAGACTGCAAAATATCCCGCGTAATGGCTTGTCGTTTATATAGGTCATTCATACGATTCGGAGTGTCCATATTGAGCGCAAAAAATACTGGGCCATTTGGCCACTCAACCCAGCCTACCCACCAGCCGTACAGGCCTTGCCAGCCCGTTTTAGCCCGTAAAACCCAATCACTCCCAGCTTCAACAATCATAATATCTTTAACTAAGCGTTGATCCGCCAATTCAAAGGGCAATTGATTTCTATACAGCTTTTGTAGAAACTCCACTTGCTCAACCGCAGAAATAGCCAGCTTACCATCAATCCAATAGCTGCCACTGTCTTCGGTTATATTATTAAAAGTGGGGTCCGCATTACCATAGCCGATTAGCGATAAATATTGCTGTGCTTTTGGCTCACCCAGCTTCTTGGAAAAATCATCATAAACCCACACTGCTGAGTTACGCATAGCACTGCGTAACGTTTGATCTTGATTGTGTGGTGTAAAACTTCTTTTAACGCCGTCCCATTCAAACACTTGAAACTCATCCGTGACTAAATTTGAGTCTAGCGCGAATAAACTATGAGGAACTTTAAATGTCGATGCAGGAGAAAAGCGTTTATCTGCACGTGCAGGGTTATAAACCCAAGTCACAGGCCGAGTTCCACGTTCATCGCGCACCACTATCGTGCCTTCGGCATCATGCAGATTAAAAGACGCCTCCCAATCGGGACGTGCTTGAATCGACTCGTTACTCTTTTCTTGATCAAACGCAAGGGCAAACCCTGGCATACAAATCAACAAATAAAACACCAAAAAAGAGTGCGTAACACATACTTTTCTATTTTTCTTGACTGATATCACTTTTATTACAAGAGTTTTATTCAACAATTGTATCCCCAGCTATTACATTAATTAAGAATGCACTTCATACAACAAACGATTAAACGTCATCAAGATGCATCATTATTGGTTGTTGGTTGTTAGTTGTTGGTTGTTAGTTGTTAGTTGTTAGTTGATTTTTATCGGCCTTTAAAATGATTATCGTAATGATAAATAGCAAAAAAAGTTATTTTCGATACATGTGCTATTTTTAGATAGTGTGTTTTTCATTGAACCAAGCAACTGAGCGCGAGGTAAGCACAAACCATTATATAACAAATACCTAAATCGCAGCTGTCTAGTACCGTTTGTTACCTATGTGACGCAGCCGTCAACCTAGAATGATTTAATACCTATTTGAGAGAAAAATATGAAACAGACAGAAAAAAAAGGAATAAGTATATTCGCCTTAGCAATGCTTAATATCGTTGCTGTGGTGAGTTTGCGAGGGTTACCAGCTGAAGCTGAATATGGTTTGAGTTCTATATTCTATTATATTTTTGCGGCCATTGTTTTTTTAGTTCCTGTATCTTTAGTCGCTGCCGAACTGGCGACGGGTTGGTCAGAAAAAGGAGGTATATTTCGCTGGGTTGGTGAAGCATTTGGCCCTAAGCTTGCGCTAATCGCCATCTTCATGCTTTGGATTGAGGTGACAGTTTGGTTCCCAACCGCGTTAACTTTTGGTTCAGTTTCGCTTGCGTTTATGGGACCGGATCAAACATGGGATCAGTCGTTATCTGAAAATAAATTCTTTGTTCTCGGCATTGTGCTTGCCATTTATTGGCTGGCTACATTTGTCGCCCTTCGTGGTACAGAAGCCTTCTCAAAACTCGCTAAATGGGGTGGTTTAGTCGGTACCGTTATTCCTGGTGTGATCCTTATCGTATTGGGTTTTTCATATCTGTTTGCAGGTAATACGCCGCAAATTCAGTTAGATTGGAAAGATGTTATTCCCGATTTCTCTAACTTTAATAACGTGGTTCTCGCTGCCAGTATTTTCCTGTTTTATGCCGGTATGGAAATGAACGCTATCCACGTTAAAGAAGTTGATGATGCTCCTAGAAATTATCCTATTGCCATTGGTATTGCCGCATTAGGCACTGTGTTAGTTTTCGTTCTTGGTACGCTGGCGATCGCTTTTGTTATTCCACAGTCGGAAATTAACCTAACGCAGAGCTTATTAGTTGCCTATCACGACATGTTTGTTTGGGCTGGTATTGGCTGGGCTGCACCTGTGATGGCAGCGTGTTTAGCACTTGGCGTATTAGCCGGCGTAGTTGGCTGGGTTGCTGGACCATCTTCGGCACTGCTTGTGGTTGCAAAAGGCGGTTACCTTCCTCGCTTTTGGCAGCAAACTAATAAACATGGCATGGCTACGCACATCATGATGGCGCAGGCACTGTTGGTGACCTTAATTTCAACGGTTTTTGTGGTGCTGCCTTCAGTGCAAGCGGCCTATCAAATCTTGAGTCAGTTAACGATTGTGCTCTACCTTATTATGTACTTAATGATGTTTGCTGCAGCCATCTATTTGCGTTATAGCCAGCCAAATCGCCCTCGTCCCTATAAAATCCCTGGTGGCAGTATCGGTATGTGGTTGATTGCAGGGTTAGGCTTTATTGGCTCATTAACCGCTTTCCTCTTTTCATTTATTCCACCATCACAAATATCGGTCGGTAGCCCAGAAACCTTTGTCGCTATTTTGGTGATTCTCACTATCGTCTTTGTCTCTATACCCCTACTTATTTATAAAGTACGTAAGCCTCATTGGCGCGATCCAGAAGTCACAGACTTTGCTCCCTTTACTTGGGAGATTGAGGATAAGCACCCTGGTGTGATTAATCCGTCCGATAAAGTGACTCACACGTTACATCAGTCTAACTAACTCGTTTACAAACAATCGAATTCGAGTAGTTAAAGATAAACAGTCGAGGAAAAATGATGGTCTTATTAGCCGATGTTATGCAACAAGCATACGATAAGTACAAAGACAAACATGGTGGAAAAAACGCGTCTTACATTCCGTACTTAGCCCAAGTGCCTTCAGAGTTAGCCGGAATCGCTTTTGTGTCTGTTAACGGTGAAGTCACCTCCTTTGGTGACTGTGACTATCACTTTGCGATTGAATCAATCTCAAAAGTGATTACCTTAGCCTTAGCATTGGAAGAATCGGGCAGTGAAGCAGTCCATAGCAAAATTGGCGCTGACCCCACTGGGCTACCTTTCAACTCTGTTCTTGCACTAGAGATGCATAATGGCAAGCCGCTTACGCCTCTAGTGAATGCTGGAGCGATTGCAACGGTAAGTTTAATTAAGGCGGATGACAAAGAGCAACGCTGGCAAAAAATTCTAGACTGCCAGTCACGCTTCACTAACAGTGCGACGCAATTATCGGATGAGGTTAATCAGTCTGAGCAGACAACAAATACCCACAACCAAGCAATTTCTTTATTATTAAAGGCTGCGGGTAACATGTACAGTGACCCGCTTGAGGCCTGTGATGTATATACGCGTCAATGCTCAACGTTAATTAACTGCATTGAGCTTGCAACAATGGGAGCAACGCTTGCCAATAGTGGGTTTAACCCATGCAGCAAGCAAACCGTTATCCACTCAAAAAATGTCTCGCATATACTTGCCGATATGATGATGGAGGGGCTATATGAGCGCTCAGGAGACTGGGCTTATGATGTGGGAGTACCGGGTAAAAGCGGCGTGGGCGGCGGTCTTGTTGCTGTTATCCCTAATGTTGGTGCACTTGCCAGCTTCTCACCTCCTTTAGATCCTGCCGGAAACAGCGTTAAAGGACAGCTGATGATAAAACATATCTGCCGTTTAATGGGCTGGAATATGTTTCACACTCAGATTGAGCAGTAATTAGTTCAAAACACGGTATTAAACCATCCCCAAAAAAAGACTCAGAGAGTGCTCAAGCGGCACTCTCTGACGCTCTCAAGTTCATAAGTCCTCAGTCACGAAAACTAAACTAGCAGTAAGTATTGACTAGACACACAACTGACCGGATTTACAATTCCATCACAGCGATCACACCATTTAAATTAGTTAACAAAATGGCTGGCAACTCGCGCCTAGACTGGGGCTTAAACAAAAAGCAAGAGACCAGAGACCAGAGACCAGAGACCAGAGACCAAAATTAACAAGCAAATACCCAGCAAGCAGTAAATCAATAGACTAATATCATTTACAAGCCACGAATTAATAGACAATTTTTACTGCCGCCAATTGCCGAGGAAACATCATGTCCTTATCGAACAAAGAGAAAGCTGTCGCCCTGTTAAACAGTATTCAAAGTGGCGATAACGCGCCTATTGCCTACATCAATCCGAATAAATACATTCAACATAATCTAGATATTGCTGATGGATTAGCTGGATTTGGTGCCGTCATGAAAAATGCACCCGCTGGCGGATTTAAAGTTAAGGTTGTACGCGCCTTTGAAGATGGTGATTACGTATTTACCCATAGCGACTATGATTTTTTTGGTGAAAAAATTGGCATTGATATCTTTAGATTTGAAGATGGGCTTATTGTTGAACACTGGGATAATTTAATCGCAAAAAGTCCACAACCCAACCCAAGTGGCCATACTCAAATCGATGGTCAAACGACGCTAACCGATCTTGATAAGACCGATGCGAATAAAGCCACTGCCAAGGGGTTCATCAACACAGTGTTGGTTAATCAACAATTTGACCAAGCACCAAACTTTGTAGACGCCAATAATTACACCCAGCACCATCCCGACATTGCAGATAACCTTTCAGGGCTCGCTATGGCGCTGCAGCATATGGGCGAGAATGGCATCCACATGCTCTATGATGTTAATCATATTACCTTAGGTGAAGGCAACTTTACTTTAGCCGTGAGTGAAGGCAATTTTGCTGGCAACCCTACCGCCTACTTTGATCTGTTGCGATTAGACAATGGCAAAATTGTAGAGCATTGGGGGGTCATGTCGACTATCCCTGATAAATCTGAATGGAAAAATGATAATGGAAAATTTGGGTTTAAATAATCAAATTAACTTCATATCAAACCGTCTATGGCAGGGCATTCATTGGCTAATAAAACGCTAAACTGCGCTTTATATAACAATGGCTGCCCAGCGAATAACGGTCACAAATCATTGCGAGTTCAAGATTGACTTCGACCAACACTTGCAACCTCCTCGACTTAAGAATAATGCTAACAAGACTGTTTAATATTTTACAAATAAGTATGTTACTGACCCAATAAAACATGCAAAGCATGTGATTTAGAACAATCAAAAGGAAGTGTATATCCTTATGTTATTACAGAAATATTTAACCACTCGCCAGTACACTGAGTCACTATGTACTCCATTAGAAATTGAAGATTATGTTCCACAGGCTATTGAATATACCAGCCCGCCAAAATGGCACCTAGCCCATACAACGTGGTTTTTTGAACGCTTAATTCTTAAAAAATTTGCAGACAATTACTGCGAGTTTAATGCCGAATTTGATTTTTTATTCAACAGCTATTATCAAACGCTGGGCGAGCGCGCTATACGTTCACAGCGCGGGTTATTTACCCGCCCAACCGTTAAACAAGTCTATCAATATCGACAATATGTTGATGAGCAGATGCGTCAATTATTGAGTCCCCCCCTTTCAGATGAGCTCAATGCTCTTGTCACGTTAGGCATCAATCATGAGCAGCAACACCAAGAGTTATTAATAACTGACTTAAAATATATGCTGTCATTAAATCCGCTCCATCCTGAGTATTCACCCGAGTTTACCCTCGTTACAGATACGAACCAACATGATGGCTGGATTCAGATGGCAGATGGGATGTATGACATTGGCCATGGGCAGCAGTCTTTTTGCTATGACAATGAATTAGGACAACACAAAGTTTGGTTATCGAAGTTTCAAATCGCAAATAGATTGGTGACTAACGGCGAGTATATTCGCTTTATTGAAGACGGTGGCTATACCCAGTTTAGTTATTGGCTTGATGAGGGCTGGGAGTGGCTTAATTCAGAACAGATTAGCGCTCCTCTTTATTGGAAAAAAATCAATGGCCAATGGCATTACTACACCCTAGCAGGACTTAAGTTACTCGACCCCAATGCGATTCTTGCTCATATCTCCTTTTATGAGGCCAATGCTTTTGCCTGCTGGAAGAAGATGCGTTTACCTACAGAGTTTGAGTGGGAGGCGGCATCACAACACCTTGATTGGGGCAAACGCTGGGAGTGGACATCCTCCGCCTACCAAGCTTATCCAGGATTTCAAATAAGTGCTGGCGCTGTCGGTGAATACAACGGCAAATTCATGGTAAACCAAATGGTACTTCGCGGCGCGTCTGTTGCTACCGCTAAGAGTCACCAACGTTACACTTACCGCAATTTTTTTCATCCGCATTTGCAGTGGCAATTGTCAGGAATACGCTTGGTAAAAGATCATGATTAAACAATTTATTGATGACGTAAATAACGGCCTAAGTCAGTCACAAAAACAGCTACCCTCTAAATATTTCTATGACAAAAAAGGCGATGAGCTGTTTGTTAAAATTATGAGTTTAAAAGAGTACTATCTGACAAGATCTGAAATGGAGATCTTTAGCGAACAGGTGCACAGCATTATCGCGGCCCTAAAGCTTAATCAATCAAGCTACTTTGAACTTATCGAGCTTGGCGCTGGCGATGGCACTAAAACCCGGAAATTACTGCAAGCGCTATCTGATCAAGGTTACCAATATGATTATATGCCCATTGATATCTCTAAAAATGCATTAGATAAGCTTGAGCACTCACTCGCTAAGGAGTTGCCCAATGTCTGTGTTAAACAACAACATGGCGATTACTTTTCGATTCTAGAATCATTAAAAAATAGCCATCACCCCAAGGTACTGCTGTTTTTAGGCTCCAACCTTGGCAACATGCCTGACAATACTGCAACTGAGTTTATCTATAACCTAGGTAAAAGCCTCAGCTGTGGTGATAAATTACTGATTGGCCTGGATATGATTAAATCCGCCGATATTGTGCTGCCCGCTTATAATGATCAGCATGGGATTACTCGAGATTTTAATCTCAATCTGCTTCACCGGATCAATACCGAGCTTGATGCTGACTTTAATCTTGAGTTATTCGACCATAGTCCTGAATACACAGAGCAAGAAGGCATTGCTAAGAGCTACCTTAAGAGTCTGTGCGATCAAAATGTCACTATTAAGGCCACTGGCAAGGTTTATCAATTTAGCACTGGCGAGAAAATTCATACCGAAATATCCCGTAAATACAGTGATGCGATTTTTGACCGCATTTTATCTCCGACGGATTTCGTCATTACCAGCAAGTTCACTGACAGTCAGCAATATTTTGCCGATTATATTTTAACCCGTGTACGTACTGAATCTGATAAATGAATACAGGTCAGCAGCAAGCAACCATGAAAAACGCTCTCGCTTTGGGGTTGCTGGGCCTAGGAAATCGGACTACCCAGTTCTATTTCGAGCAATTAAATCGCCAATATCATGCCTACTTCGCTGGAGATAGTACCTGCCCTTTGTTGCTGTTAAATACTAACTTTGAAGAATTTAACCCCTATTTGCCCGATCAATATTGCAAGCTAAAGCCAGCCTTAACCCACTATCTGAATATATTGCACGCCATCAATGTAAAGCGAGTCATTATTCCTAATATTACCTTGCACGAGAGTATCGATAACCTCGACTTAACTAGTGGAGACTACCCAGACATTATTAATCCGGTAACGGCAACGATACAGCGGCTAAAGGAAGACGGATACTGTGAAATCATGCTTATAGGCTCATTTTATAGCATGCATTCAAGCAGGCTTTTTAAGCAGTTTTACGATGCAGGGATCTCGGTTACCGTGCCGACAGAATCTGTGATGCAAAAGCTCGATATCATCCGCAAGCGCGTTTATAACGACTGTGAATGTGAGCAAGATGCTGACTATTTCGCAAGCCTTATATCAGATTATCAAACGCATAGCGCCGTTGTTATCGCCTGTACTGAACTGTCTATTCTTGCTCAAACTATAACGGAGTCAGTTTACGATATGGCGACCATTCAGTTGCAAGAGGCTATCAATCAATTGTTATAGCTTAAGCCTAGGCTTGCTAGCAACTGCGAGGAGAAAAACACGATGAATATGAAACTATAAAATGCCAAAAACCTTTCGCTTAGCGGGGTTTAGTCAACATTTACAGCTATTGGCAACACAAGGGGTAAGCCTAAAATATCATAAAATCCATCGCATTATCGGACAGGGAAACTTTGTGGTGGCCTTTAGCCACGTAATACAAAATGGCGCTGATTGGTGTGTGTTTGACCTATTTCGACTCAAGCATGGAAAAATTGTTGAGCACTGGGTTGTTCAAAAAAAGATTCTACCCAAAGCACAATGGGGAAATAGTGGTAAATTCTAATCTTACATCCCCCTTATTCAGTAATAGCAACAGGAGCTAACATGGCGGTTAACATTCAAGAGATCCAAGCTAAATCAATCGTATGTGCAACCAAAGTGCCGAGTGCTGATTATGTCATTAACCCTTACACTGGCTGCCAATTTGCCTGTATGTATTGTTTTGCCAGTTTTATGGGACGCTTCATAGGGGAGAAAATCGGCAACTGGGGCAACTATGTTTATGTGAAAACCAATGCCGTTGAATTGATGCAAAAGGATATATTGCGCCTGTTAAAAAAATCCCCCCATCCAAGAATTTCAATCAGTACTGTCACTGACCCCTACCAAAGAGTTGAAAAGCAATACAGATTAACCCGAGGAATATTGCAGGTGTTTGCTGATAAAAACTATCAAGGTCGAGTGAGTATACTAACCAAATCACCTATGGTGTTTGACGATGTGGAGCTACTAAAGAAAATTCCTAACGCAGAGGTCGGCATTTCTATCACCACAACGGACGATAAATTGAGCCGGTTTTTGGAAGTACAAGCACCTTCAGCAAGTGCTCGATTAAAAACATTAAAAAAACTCAATGATGCAGGGGTAAAGACCTACGTATTTGTTGGGCCATTATTGCCGCATATGACACTAAAACCAGAATTAATCGATAAACTCTTTTTTGAAATCAAAAAAGCAGGCACAAACGATATTAAAATCGAATACCTTAATTTACCTAAATATGTCCGCCCTAAATTAAATGAATTACTCAAAACAGAGCCTAAGGATGTTCAGGATATTTATGCAACATCTCAACTCCAACAGTATCGAAACGAAATGGAACCAATGTTGAGAGCTAATCTTGCTAAGCATGGATTAACATTGCGGTTTGATGAAATAATTCACCATACAACGAATCAAAACCTAAAGGAGTGATTCGTAACTCAATCAAACTTAATAACAAATATCATGCAATTAATATGATAACCGCTGTGACTTGCTGTCATTTTCGACGTGATGTTGCTGAATGTAAAAACCGTCAGACTCAGCTAAAGCGCTATAACTCACTACGAACAGCAAGTCGTCTCGAAATCTGACGATTTCATATCGGCATCATACTTTTTTAATCAAGCTAACGACAAATAGCAGTAGTACGGCACCAACAGTGGCAGTAATAATAGCGCCAATAAAACCACCACTGGCGATACCAAACAAACCAAATACATAACCGCCGACAACGGCGCCAATAACACCGATGACAATATTACCGAGTAAGCCAAAGCCACCGCCTTTGATAATATTGCCAGCTAGCCACCCCGCTATCGCGCCAATTGCTAAGAAAATCAATAATGCTGTAATATCCATGATGTTAGTTCCTGTGATATATGCTTAATATAGGGCTGCTATGTTTGCAATAACATCAATAAGTATAGTCCAATCACACCCGCCAGCTGCGACTCATTGCACTCCTTTGTTCTTCTTTTCTTAGCGTAATCTACCGCCACTATAACCAGCTAAATAAGTCATACTGCGCCGATAACAGCTTAACGCTCATTGCTATCGACATCACCACCACTAATGGCTTAATAATCTTGGTCCCTTTTGTGAGTACTAACCGAGAACCCAGTGTTGCCCCTATCGCTTGACCAACTAACATCACGCCGCCTAGCATCCAAAATACTTTTCCGCCAATGGCAAAAAAAATGAGTGAGGCTATATTAGTTGAAAAGTTTAACACTTTGGCATGAGCTGTCGCCTTCGCAAGCCCGTAGCCTGCTAACGATACAAATGCGAGCGCAAAGAAACTGCCTGTGCCGGGGCCAAAAAAACCATCATAAAAACCAACGCCTAAGGCGGCTGTAAAGGCAAATACTCCGGGGGTGAGCACTTGCAGCTTATCCTCTTCACTGATCTTTTTCGAAAATAGAAAGTAGCCACCTATACCCAACATCAAGAAAGGTAAAAATACCGCTAAGAATGCAGTATCTATCATCTGCACTGCAATCGTGCCAAGCGCCGCGCCGACAAATGCACAGCCAATACTGAGCTTCATATCGCTAAGCTTAACCATGCCTTTACGCACAAAGTAAAAGCTCGCAAAGAAGCTACCACCACAGGCTTGCAGCTTATTGGTTGCTAACGCCACCGTTGGCGGAAGGCCTGCCCACATTAATGCAGGTATGGTTAGCAAACCACCGCCACCAGCAATGGCATCGATAAAGCCCGCCAGCATGGCAACAAAAAATAACAGCGCAAGAAGCTCAAAAGTAAGGTCTAGTGTCATGATTCAATAACAAATAATTAAAGTGCCGCTATTAAACGTGGTTTGCAGTTAAAACACAAAGGAGTTATTGTTCACCTTAAGTGAGTTTATCTCACACTAAATAATATTAAGGCCCCCCGAATGTACCCGCACCTTCCGCCATTAAATGCACTTAGAGCGTTCGAGGCCTCTGCTCGACTAATGAGTTTTACGCTTGCAGGCAAAGAGTTATTTGTCACTCACGGAGCAATAAGCAAGCAAGTCAAGTTGCTGGAGGAGTTTGTGGGTATACCTCTGTTTATAAGGCAACATAGAAGCCTAAAGCTAACTGATGAGGGCGAGCGCTACTTTGTGAATGCCCAAGCTGCCTTGCAAACCATCAATAACGCCACCAGTGACTTAATTACACAACCTCTTAGAACACAAACTTTGGCCATCAATGTTCTGCCGAGTCTCACTATCAGTTGGCTCATACCAAGGATGGAAGAGTTTAAGTCACGCTACCCCCATCTTTATGTCGATTTATCAATCGGGGATTTTGAAGTCGATTTCAACAAGGCGAACTTTGACATTGCTATTCGCAGTAGCACTACCGTGCCCAAAGCGGCCAACGTATTAACCCTGATGGATGAAGACTTGTGTTTAGTCTGCTCGCCAGATTTAGCGCAAGCTCTCAGAAGCCTTGACGACATCAATAATATGACATTATTGCAGCACACAACGAGACCCGGTTTATGGCAACTATGGGCACAAAATGTGGGGCTTACCCTCACCACTGAAAAGAAATTTGGCGTAGAACATTTCTATATGCTGAGCCAAGCAGCAAGCAGTGGTATGGGGATTGCGCTAATTCCACGCTTCTTTATTGAGGATGAACTGGCAACAGGTAAGCTGGTGATCCCGTTTGAGGCCAATTTGGATGTACAGTTCACCAGCCCTTATCGTTACTATTTATTAACCCCGAAATCGAGCAACCTGCCATTAAAAGTGCAATCTTTTATCGACTGGCTACTCGAGCTTTTTAGCCCTTATCGCAGCACTAAGCTTTTGCGATAATCGCCTTAACTTAATGTGTGGGATCCATTTCTGCTAAATCAAACATCTCTAAGTAATTCATGCCAGCATGAACACTTAAGTCAAAGTTAAGCACTTTATGACAAACGTCAAAAAGTGCTTCACCAAACCACTCCCTATCGAAAGCTTCTAGCGCGTTAATTATGCCAGCGTGGCCTAGATCGCCTTTTAAGCTCTCGGGAGCCATGGCATCAATGAAGCTTGCGACTAATCCGTAAAGATCTCTTTCAGCTTCGCCTTCTACTTCCCATAATCTTGGATCTGCATACTGAGACGCATAATGACTCGCGGCAATATCAAGCCCAATACCAAAGTTGACCAGTATCGCTTTATTCGGGTTACAAATGATGTTTTTAGGACAGATAGCGCCGTGATAAATATCCATTTGATGCATGTACTGCAGGCCGGTTAATAGCTGAGTGAACCACATTAACGGTTGACCAAGACGGATCTCCTCAAGCTCATCTATCGAAACACCATATTCCCATGCCCTTGCAATAAACAGGTTTTCACTCTGAGGCATCTGGCCAAAAGCCAAGACTTTTTCAATATGAGGGTGGTAAACCTTAGCAAGCGTGCGATAGATATTGCTCAGCATCGGCCAGTTAGCTTGCACTTTGCTATAGATTGACACACCACACTGATATTGGCCTTGCAGATGCGTGGCACGCCAGAACTGACTGGTTTCTTTGGCTGCAATAAATTGTTCTAACTTAAAGTGATGATCGATAATCGCGCCAATGGTGATGTCAACTTTCTCTGGAACTGTGTCACAGACACCATGATCGATTAACGCCGACAAGTCGCTACGCAGTGCGTCTAAATCTGTCGTGGTACCCGCTACAGCTTCTCGATACCACTGGTAAACTCGCGGCTGATTTGTTTGTTCGGCTATGGCTAAAAAGCCCTCTGCATAAGCCTTAATGTCTTCGCTATTACTGACATTATCTTTAATATCAATAAACTCAACATCGCCCATGTCGGAGACAAAGATACAATTACTGGTCCAACCGCCTACGGTAAAGCCTCGGCGATGGATCTGTTGCAGTCCAGTTACGCTACGCCGCAGTACTTCAAGTAATTGATAGGTGGTCATCTGTTCAGACTGGAGCACATTAAGCGGCACACCACGGGGCATACGGATAGGAAGCACTAACTGCTCACCGTCTTGGATGAGTGGTGCGCAATAGGGAACCCCACAACAGCCAGACAGAGACTGCATACGCAAGAACTCACTTCTGAGCTGTGCTTCATGGGCCTGTGATTGATCGCTGTCAGTAAATTGGGTAGGGATCAGAACTTTTAGTAACCACGGTGCAGTCCATTCCCCTGGATTGTATTCCGCTTGCCAGACTTCGAGCCCACTCTGAATAAACAAACATTTAAGTTTAGTGAAGTCTTGAATTTTATTATTTCGCTTCTCGACAATCGCCACTTGACCGATAGTCTCTAATACCAACTCTTTTTGTGTATCGGTCACTTGATGCTTTCTAGGCGCAGTAAGTCCCCATTCAGTGGTTAACGCCTCGACAATTTGCTTTGGCGTGTAGATACTTAATGAGCCTTGCTGCTTTTCGAGCTCAATCTCCTCGCCTTTACGGCCGGTAACAAACACCATGCCTTGGCACCAAGGAGCATAGACCCCAACAGGAATTTTGTGCTTGACGTTACCCGCTAAAACGCGAGCAACGTAGTTCGCCTTAGCAAGACTGTTATCGACTTCGCGGCCATCTAGCGACCATGCATGCAGACCTGCATCTAAACGGCCAATATAACCCTTCACGTCAACAACATATACGCCCCACTCGCCAATGACCAGCGCATCAACTTCCATGGCTTGACCCGACTTAGCAGGGATTTCAACATTTGTCAGTAGGATATAATCGTCAGGGAGCTCATCAGCTAACAGAGTAAATGCCCAACGCTCGGCATCGTTAACGGGTGTCCCAAAACTTATCATTCTTGCCATTCTATTCTCCTTCGGTGGCAATTTTTTAACTGTTGAACAAATGACATTCTTAACTTTCGGGCACAAAAAAGCCACTAAAATAAGTGGCTTATTAAAAATTGATTTCGCGAGGTTATTTAGTGCTTACAAGCATCGCCGCACTCATGTGCGTCGTCGGCAAAATCGTCATCGCCTTCTTGATGTTGCATCACTCCCCAACCGTCGGTAATACCGCCGAACTCTTGGGCAAATTCATGTAGGTTTAACTCTTGCTCTACAATAGTGTCGTATGCTGGCACCATGTTTAGGCAAACGATCAATTCCCACTTACCTGAATCATCATTCAGTAGTAGTTCAATTTCGCCTTCAAGATCTGATTTACCTAACTCTTCAAGTGCTGACTCGGCATCGCGTTGATCTTCAAACACTAAGAAGAAGTCGACATTTAGCGCAACCGATAAGTCGATACCGGCATCAGCCATGGCTTCAAGCATCTTGCCATTATCATCATCTGGAAATTGCATGTTAATCCTCTCTTGTCACTTACTCAGCGATAATTTTAACGCTTTCGCCGTTAAAACTAACAACTTCACCAGCAACCACTTTTTTGCGTTTGCGGGTATCAACTTCGCCATTAACTGTCACTAGTCCTTCAGAAATCACGTGCTTGGCTTCGCCACCAGCACTCATCATTCCTTGAACTTTCAACACTTTGTATAACTCGATGTAATCTTCGCCTGACTTTAATGTCAACGTTGGAGTATCTGAACTCACGGTATTTCGCCTTAAATAATCAAAACTGACAGCATTATAGCACCCAATTGAGATGCCTATGCATGCTTTCGAATGTCGCTAAACTCTTTCTGCTGCTAAGAGTCCATAAACACAATCGTCAAACCATTGCTCGCCGATTTTACAATTCTCTCGCAACAAGCCTTCACGCTTGAAACCGCACTTTTCCAGCACCTTAGTTGAAGCAATATTTTGCTCCGCACTATAAGCGATAAACTTATGGGGTGCATATGATAGGCATGCCCAATCGACAATGGCCTTTAAGCTCTCACTGGCATAACCACGCCCATGAGTACTAGGGTGCATCATATAACCGACTTCTATTTGGCCCATTTCTGCATGACTATTATGCAAGCCTATAAAACCAATGAAGTCATGATTATGTGCATCTTCGATAATAGTGAGTAACCACTCACCAGCGTCGAAATCATTTGCTTTTAATACACGCTCGAACTTATTTCGTATCTCTGACTCAGCCTGGGGTTTACGAACATACTCGTTCAGTTGCTCACTTGAATGAGTATATAAAAAGTTATCCCAGTCTCCTGCAACAACGGTTCTTAACCTAAGCCTATCGGTATACAGTTCGAGCATGTTAATTCCTCTAAAACAGCCTAAGCAGGATTTAGCCTCTGCTTGTTACTTCTAGAAGGTGGTAGCCGAACTGAGTCTTAACTGGACCTTGAACTTCGTTCAATGGCGCGCTAAAAACCACTTCATCAAATTCTTTTACCATCATGCCAGGACCAAATGAGCCTAAGTCGCCGCCTTGAGCTGAAGATGGGCAAGAAGAGTTTGCTTTAGCTACATCGCCAAAATCAGCACCATCAAGGATCTGTTGCTTAAGATCTTGACACTGAACTTCAGTATCTACTAGTAGGTGTCTTGCAGTCGCTTGTACCATGGTTTAACTCCCATAAAATTAAATGTGTTGCCTTATTTTGGCAAAATAAAACCCAGCAAGTATATACCATTATTTATAGCCAAACGACTCGAAAATACGGTATATCCCTACTGGGTTTTGACTGATTAACTCAGTTACTTTTGCGCAGCGATCCAATCGTTCACTTTTAACTCCATCACTTCCATCGGCAACGAGCCTGAAGTGAGGATTTGGTCGTGATAAGCTTTTAAGTCAAACTTATCGCCAAGCTCTTTTTCCGCTTGTGTGCGCAGTGACAAAATCTTTAACTGACCGACTTTGTAGCTTAACGCTTGACCTGGAATAGCCATATAACGCTCAACTTCTGCAATAATGTCAGACTCCGCCATTGGCGAGTTATCTTTCATATATTGAATCGCTTGCTCACGCGTCCAGCCTTTAGCATGCAGACCAGTATCAACCACTAAGCGCATGGCGCGTAGCATCTCGTCTGAAAGCTTGCCAAAGTATTGGTATGGGTCGTTAAATAGTCCCATCTCAATCCCTAAGTATTCAGCATAAAGTGCCCAACCCTCTTCAAATGCAGTGTAGTTTCCAAAGCGTTGGAACTCAGGGACACCTGATAGCTCTTGTTTGATAGCGATTTGAAAATGATGCCCTGGTGCCGCTTCATGCAGTGATAAGGTCGTCATGCCCCACTTAGGCTGAGCCTTAAGGTTGTAGGTATTGATATAGAACACACCTGGTCGTGAACCATCAACCGCTGGAGCATCATAAGATGCGCCTGCCGCCGATTGCTCTCTAAAACTTTCTACAGGTTTGACCACATAATCCGCTTTAGGCATGATATTGAAGTACTTAGGTAACTCTAGATTAATCTGTTCTTTAAGCCCCATATAACCATCAATCAAACCTTGGCGGTCTGTAAAGAAGTACTGCGGCTCAGATGATAATGATGCAAAAAACTCCGTTAAGTCGCCTTCAAAACCAACTTGTACTCTGACTTTATCCATTTCAGATAAAATGCGCGCAACCTCGTCTAACCCAATCTTATGAATTTCATCTACGGGCATAGTCGTTGTCGTGTGAGAGTTAGCAAGATGCTGATACCAGACTTTACCGTTTGGTAGCCCCCACCAACCATCGGTTGCGCGAGATGATTTAATATAAGTATTTTGAAAATAATCACGCAGGGCTGTTAGCTCTGGCAACAGCTGCTCTGTAATTAACGCTGTATACTCTTGAGTCAGTGCTTGCTTGTCCGCATCTGAAAATGACTCAGGCATCAAGGTGATCGGTGTATAAAACAAGCTGTCACTCGCGTTATCGACGAGCTGGGCGCTCAACTGAGGAATAATACGTTCAACGAGGACACGCGGCAGGACCACTTTGCTCTCTATACCTTCATCCATACGCACTTGAGCGAGCTTGAGCCACTCAATAAAGCCTTGTAGACGCATCTCCCAGTTACGGTAATCTTCAACCGTATTAAACGGCTGCGCACTTTCTCCACTGCCAAGCTGCACCATGCTAATCACAGTGCTATAAAACTGGTTCATCGGCATAAAGTGATTAGGGAATGTCTCATCTGCCAAGGCAACGTTGCGATCATAATTAAACATGTCATAGCTAAGCTTTAGCTCGTTTGACAACTGCTCACGATCTATTTTTTTAACGGCTTTTAAATATCGCGTGTTCAGTTGGTGACGCTCAGTTAAATAAGCATGTGATAAGCCATCACCAAACTGGTCGTTATAGTCATTGACGCCAACAAAAGTCGCGTAGATTGGTTCTAGCTTTAATAAATCATTAAAGTAATTATCTACTAATAACAGATAAGCCTGCTCTGCAGATTGCAATTGGCCAGCCTGCTCCGTAGCTTGCTGCTTAGTCGTCTCTGTCTGCTGAGCTTGCTTGTTATCGCTTTTTCCACAACCTACTAACCCTAAAATTGCGCCTATTGATAACGCAAGAACCGCCTTCCTCATTTTTTATTCCTTTTATTTATTGTTCTTTTCTATACTTAAACCAGAGACACATAAGGAGTCTTTAATGATCTATTCATTCAGTAACTCTGGTTTTAGGGATCCTGAAACAGGCGTTTATAATCAAACCTATTTTATGGAAGTCTTCAATCGCGAATGGCATCGCCATATGCGCGACCATCAAAGTCTTGCCTTATTGTATCTATGCCCACACATTCATGAAACTATTTCTCAACCACAATTGTTAGAATTATTCATGAAGCAAGTACAACAAGCGTTACTGCGAACCACCGACCTGCTCGCGAGACTAGATAATCACGCTTTTGCATTAGGTATTTTTGACGTTGATGATGCTGGTGCTAACGTTGTGATTAAACGAATAGAACAGACAATTAACGAGTTTAATCTCAACCTAAAATCGCAACACCATAACCAAATTGAGTATGAATTGGCTGGTTGCGTGTGCTCACCGAATAAAGATGTTTATTTAGACACCCTATTTAGCACTGTTGAAAAGCACACTTTACAGATGAGAGCCCCCCTATCCGTTGAGCATAAACTGATCCATATCTAATACCAGAAAGAAGAAAGTAAAGCGTTATCCTACTGAAATGACGGGTTTAAAACTGAAACAAAAAAGCCCCTAAAAAGGGGCTTTTTTAACAGCTCATAAGATTAAAGAGCGACGTTATGAACGCGCGCTTTTTCTTTAATGTAAGAGATATAGCTCTTAGCTGAACGCGCAGTCTTCTTATCATTAGCAGCAAGCTTGGCATACTTATATGCTGTCTTGTACTGCTTTTGATTTAAGTAAGCAAGGGCAAGTTCGAACTGAACTTCACCAGGGCTTTTAACCCCCGCATCCAACGCTTTCTTAAGTGCTGTAATAGCAGCTTTATGCTGACCATCTAGCGACAAAATACGGCCTTGTCTGAGGTAAAGCTTACCAGCGTTATTGATTGCAGCCGCTTTACCATAAGTTTGAGCAGCATTTTTCAGCTCCTTAGCATTATGATAAAAACCAGCAAGAGTCGTTAAGCTCTTTTCATCTTCCTTAATTAACCCAGACTTCATATGCTTAGCGTAGATCTGCGATGCATTAAATGGCGCGCCATTTTGTGCAAGCAGTTGGGTCAAACGCGTAATATTACCCGCCGTCTCCAAAAATCCATTTTTATAAGCTAAGTCATATGTAGCAAGTGACTTAGTGAAGTCTTCGGTCATTAGATAAAACTGAGCTAACTGAACCCAAAGGCGCTTGTCGTCTGGAAATAATGGCACCATGACTTCAAGCACATTAACCGCTTGCTTATACTGCTTCTTGTTAAAGTAAGCAGTCAGCTTCATCTGATATAAGCCTTTATCAGGCTTATCAGACAGGGTTAAGCCTTTATCTGCAACCGCAAGCACTTTGTCCCACTGCTTTTGCTCAGAATATGCGATACCGATACGACGGTATACTTGAGCATCTTCTTTACAGGTAAACTCCATCCACTTGTAATACATTGGGATAGACTCTTTAAACTTTTTATCTCCGATAAGAAGATCAGCATAGAGTCGTAGAGTTTGCGCGTGGTCCGTACCGCCTAAGATATCAGCATTTACTGCCGATTTAAGGTACTTAGTTGCGGTACCCATATCACCTTTTTCGGCATAGAAGTTACCTAACATACGGGCGATATAGGCCTTATCGAAGTCATTCTTAGCATTGGCTTCTAGAAGAATCGCAATCGCTTCATCAAGATTACCTTCGGTATAGGCTTCAAAGGACTTCTGCACTTTCTTAGAGGCACTTTGGCCAACGGCTTTCGATTTACGCTTCTCAATTGGGCACTTCTCGGCAGCATAAGCAACCGGTGCTAGCGCAATACTTCCACCTAAACAAAGTAATAAAGCGGCAGCAATCGAATTAACTTTACGCATAATTATCTACCTCCTTTATCTAGAGTGAAATCAAGTTGGACCGTCATGCCAGTTTGTTTAAGGGCTTTACCGTCAACAATCTTTGGCTTGTACTTCCACTTCTTAAGTGCACGACGCGCTTCTTTATTAAAGACACGCTTAGGTTCTGCCTTGATGATTTTAACATCTTCAACACCACCTAACTCGTTGATAGTAAAGCTAAGTTGCACCCAACCTTCTTTACCGTCACGCGCTGCTGCAATTGGATACTGAGGCTCGATTCTCACGATAGGTGTAGCATCACCATCACGAGTCATCATATTGCCTAGTTTAAATCCAGTGTTTGCACCGCCGGTATCAACTCCACCCATGTTAAATGACATATTTGTATCAATGTCAGATGAACTATCTGGTGGCGTAGTATCCGGTTTTGGCGGCTGCTCTGGGGGTGTAGGCGGTTTAGGCTTTACCCTTGGCTTTTTCTGCGCTGATGCATCATCTTTGTTCATGGTGATTTCAATGACAGGCGATTCTGTCGAGGCATCGTGGCGGGTTGGACCGCCACCTACCAAAAATGCCATGAAGACAAACAAAGCAAAAGTCACAGCAGCACCAATTATCAGTGATACTATTCCTCTCAGCATATTATTCGTTCCCCGCCGATACAGATATCTTATCGATACCCGCAGCTTTAACGTTATCAAGAACCTTAACCACTAAACCATGTCTAGCTTCTTGGTCTGCTTGAATCAATACTGCAGCCTCTGGTGCTTCTGCAAGCATACGCTCTACGTTTGCAGTTACACGTTCGATATCAACTTGACGGTTTTCCATCATGATGACACCTGTCTTGCTCACACCGATAAAGATGTTAGCTGAAGGCTTCTTCGTCGCTTGTGACGCTTCAGGCTTGTTATAGTCAAGGCCTGATGGCTTTACAAACGATGTTGTTACAATAAAGAAGATAAGCATGATGAACACGATGTCGAGCATCGGGGTCATATCAATCTCAGCTTCTTCTTCTACGCTTGAATGCTTTCTACGTGCCATGTTCAATCTCTCTCTAGTGGTGAGGCATGCTGTCTTTTAGCTTTGCTAAACTGATTTTCATTTTTGCATCAAGGCGAGTACTAAAGAATACTCCCGATAATGCTGCCACCATTCCCGCCATTGTCGGCATGGTCGCCATTGAAATACCAGCTGCCATCATACGAGCATTACTCGTCCCATGAACTGCCATCACATCGAATACTGAAATCATACCGGTTACGGTACCTAGTAGACCTATCATTGGACAGATTGCTACTAAAGTTTTGATAATCAGCATACGTGCCGTTAAATCTTGCTTCGCTTGGGATACCCAAGCTTCACGGATGCGGTGTGCATACCAAGAGGTTGAATCCTCTCGTGCTTCCCATGCAGCAATGATTGCTTTGTGCTCTTTTGGTGATATCCAATTTAGATACCAGTAGCGTTCAAGCATCAATACCCACATAACAAACAATACAGCTGCCACTAACCAGAGGACGTCGCCTCCGGAGGCCATGAAGCCCCTGACGGAATCCCAGATATCCATCAGGAATAACATTAGGCTTTCCTCTTCTCAGCGTGTGAAGCAACGATACCCGCACTTTGCTCTTCAAGTACTTGAACAATTGTCTTGCTACGTGCAACTACGATTGCATGCATAAGCATTAGCGGTAGTGCAGCAACTAGACCTTGAACTGTCGTCATAAGTGCCATAGAGATACCACCAGCCATTAGCTTAGGATCGCCCGTACCGAACAACTGAATACTTTGGAAGGTTGCAATCATACCCGTTACAGTACCAAGTAGACCCATCATAGGTGCGATAGCGGCTAGAACCTTGATGATAGAGATGCGAGTTTCTAGCGCTGGAGTTTCTTTCAGAATTGCTTCGTCAAGTTTCAGCTCTAGTGTTTCAACGTCAACATCTTTGTTGTCTTGGTATGCTTTAAGAACGCGACCAAGTGGGTTGTTACCTGGATTATCAAGGTTCTTACGCTGAGCCTTAACTTTAGCGCCAACAACACCTAAGGTAACAAGACGCTCGATAGAGATGATTGCACCAAGAACAAGTAAAGCGATAATGATGTAACCGATAGTTCCACCCGCTTCGATGCGCTCTTCAATCGTCGCCTTCTGCGTAAAGATATTCAGAAGAACACCGCGAACAGGGTCAATATAAAGATTTGCTGTACCTGACGTTGTATTTTCGAAAGCAGCAGCTGACTTAACTTGATAACCATCAGGTTGCTGTGACAGCTCCTGGATTAGACCAAGATCGGCGTTATAAACAACATATTGGCCATCGGCAATAAGGTTATATGCACCAACTCGAGTAATAGTCGTGTCATTCACGCTACCGTCGATACCGGTAACAGTGCCTTCAAACTTAACAACCTTTCCAGACTGAGCCATTTCAAACAGCTGCTCTTCCCAGAAACGCTCTAGCTCGTCAATCTTTGGCAGTTGTTTGCGTGCGCCAAGGTCTGCAATAAATACATCACGACCAGGGTACTGTGCAGAGATGTTAGAACCCGCTAGCTTACCAGCGAAATCACCCGCATCACCTTTAACAACACCAAACATCTCACCCAAGTCACCTTGAGCCGTCTTTAAGTCTTCTTCTAACTGACCGATTTTACGCTCGTTATCCAAAAACGCTTGGTTTAAGTCTTTACCGCGTTGGCGCTCTGCTGCTAAAGCATTTTTTTCACGCTTTAGTAGTTGAGCTTTATCGCCACGCTCATTTTTAAATTCTTGCTCACGCTTTACGTTTGTCTTCGATGCATTAGCACGATCAACTTTCACTTGATTAAGTAACTGATCGATTGATTTAGGTGCATCTGCAGCGCTAGCAATACCGGCCGTTAATGACAGGCTCGCAGCAACGATTGCTGTAGTGATAAACTTCTTCATTATTGTGCAGCCTCCGCAGCAGGAATTGGTAACGAGAATAGATCCGGTGCACCCTGTTTACGTGCAATGCGAATACCTTTGGTTAGCTCACGAAGCGTACCATCTTCCAATTGATCCCAACCCTTAGTTTCATCGTTATACATCCAAGCTGACTTTCCGTCTAAGCTCATTGCATACAGTGATACACGGCCAAAGTTTAAGAAGTCTACTAATACTTCTTTGCCATCAAGATCCAGCTTGCCTGTTTTTACAGTCAAGGTTGTACCGTATTCACGCTCGATTGAATATGCGTCTAAAATAAGGCGATACTTTTCAGCAAGGGTGACTTCTGCACTGTTAAGCAATGTCTTAAGGTTCTCGACACGCTCTACACGAACTTCCTTATTGAATGGAAGATCTAAAGCCACAAACTGCTCTAATGCGTCAACCATCTTAAACATCAATGGCACTACGCCTTGACGTAATGAATCAACGCCGTTGATGTCACTTTGAATAGATTTCATGGTAGCTTCTTGGTCTGCAACCAGACTCGCTACATAATCGTTATAAGATTTTAGTGATTCACGTTCATCAGCAACTGACCCGTACTCGAACAACATGTCCTGAGCTTGGTCAAAATACTTATCAACTTTCTTCTGAGACGTTGCAGCTTCAGCGTGAATTTTAGCGTCAGCTTTCTGAACGTCAGAAAGAGGATCGGCAATCACTAAGTTGCTGCCTGCTAAGGCTAGTGCGCCAATGAGCGCTGTAGCGATTTTTGTTTTATTGCTTACCTTGGACATAGTTCCCAACCAATTTGAAGTGATTAAAAAAGCTTTAACTTATCGACAACAGGGTGCATGCGCTTATTTTGCTTTAGTTCCCTATTGCCTAAGCCTGTCTTTCTATTGTGATTGTTAATTATTATCTTCCTTTTCTACATCTTCGAGGATGTAGACCCGCTGGCATCATTTCACAAAATGTTGACCTGTGTCAACATTTTGGATCGCCAAAAAGTACTAGAAAACGAGCTTAAAGGATGGAAAACAATCAAAAGGGGCATTTCCCTACAAAACATGTAAACAAAAATAGTTCCAGATGACTGCTAGCAACACAGATAGCGATTCAACACATTGAAAATAGTGGAAATAATAAGGCGTGCCGCGCCGACACCGATTTAACAAGCCATTAACATTAAGAGGTAAAACCAGTAGGTTATTTACTAAAAACGAATCCAGATCGTGCCTTATAAGTAAACCATCGTTGATAAAAACACTAGACTGGTCGTTATTTTATTGGCAGTTGAGCCCTATGACAGCTTTTAACTTAATCGATATCGAATATATGCTTTTTGTATATAATCTGCCCTTTGCTGATCTCTTTATTAACGTCAAAACCCTCATTTTTCGTATCGAATAGACCTCTTTTCGAACAAAAAAACAGCGCAACAGTAAGATAAAATTCATACTTATCTCATCAAGTCAGAAGGCTTGACTCTGGAGAGTACTGTGTAAAGTGGAGTCTAATGTCGCCCATTAGTAGATAGTATTGACTATTGTCCACATAAGAACTCATGCACACATTTTGAAAAACGTAGTTGAAGTTGCTTCTGAACTTTCATTAAAGGTTCAGAAACACACGAACAGGAAGTAAATATATCTAAATTCATAAATGCCAAAACACAACAATGTAGCTAGTAATCCATCATGAGTGCTACAGACCAACACTCATTACTGCCCTTAACAATTGCACTCACTGCTAATTCCGGCAAAACCCAATTGCTCCTCCCAAAACTGAAGTTAGTGATTTAAGGCTGAAAATAAAAAAGACCGTTAACATTGGTTAACGGTCTTGGCTTATTTAATTATTAAATTGACTATATAGTGCCAGATTTAGAACTTCTGGGTAATACGTGCAAACCAGCTACGCCCAAACAAACGATATGTACTTTCATCGGTACTGATAAATGCAGATTCGATGTAAGGAGGTTGCTCATCAGAGATGTTGGTTACACCAACGCTGATCTTAGTACCAAAATCAAAGTTATAAGCAACTGTTACGTCATGATAGATAAACGAGTCAACTTTATACTTATGATTTCCTTTACTTGGGTCATCTGGATCATTTGGAGTGGTTCCCCAATACGTTAGATCTTCATACTCAAGGCCGGAGATATAGTTCATATTGTAGTTGACTGATAAATCTTCCCAAGTATAGCCAGCTGTGAAGTTAAGCTTATCAGTTGCATAGCTTGTATCATTATTAAATCGACCGTTTACATCTTCCATTTCAAACTCAAGCGTTGTTGAGTTATAAACTTGGTTTTCACGCTCAAGGAAGTGTGTCCAAGAAAGGTTGAAGGCAAAGTCACCCGCTAGTGCTTCTAGAGCATAGTTAGCTTCGATATCCAAACCTTTAGCAGTCATGCGACTTAGGTTGGTAGACTTCTCACTAATATATGATAATTCACCATTAGTACGTTCGATATTGTTACATAAACTAGTAACGCCACCTAAGTAACAGCCATCTAATGAGTCTGCGGCGCCAATTGAATCAATCACATCTGTTAGTTCAATCGCCCAATAATCGACAGTAAAGCCTAATCCATCAACAAAGTTTGGAGAGTAAGCAATACCGACGGTAAAGGTGTCACCTTCTTCAGGCTGTAGTTCAGCGTTACCACCGACTTGAGCTAGCTGCTGTTGGTCACTATTATTACTACCACCAACAGGAACACCGTCTGCAGTACAGTTACCCTGTTGGGCTCCTGTCAACTTACTCCAGTTATCAGAACCACATGGATCTATTGCACTTGGGAATGAGTCAGACTCTGGCGAATAAAGAGAGTAAATACCTGGAGCACGGAACACTGTACCGTAGGTACTACGGAATAATAGACCATCGATGATACCCCACTCTAGACCTAGCTGGTATGTTGTTGCAGCATCAAAAGCACTGAAGTCATCCCAACGTACACCCGCTTTTAAGTCTAAGCGTTCAACTGCTGGTAGATCTGCAAGTACTGGAATAACAAACTCACCAAATAAACTGTTAATTTCCAGTGAACCTGAAGTCCCTTTGCCTTTATTACCTGTTACTTCACCCATAAACTTGCCAGAGTCAGTAACATAATTGAGTTCTTCTTTGCGGAACTCATAACCAACACCACCAGAGATAGTACCGGCAGGTGCATCAAACAGATCGCCACCAACAAAAGCTGTAATAGTTTGCAAAGTATATGTATCAGTATCTGCTAGTGGAGCAGATACATAATCAAGCATCTCTTGAGATACAGAACCTGGACCGCCAAATACGTTCATTGATACACAATCAGCAATTGGTGCATCAGGTGTGCCACACACGATATCGCCATCATCATTCTTAAACGAAGGTCCCATTGCTTTAGCAAGGTTTGGACCATATAACTGACCAAAGTCTGTAGTCGCTATTGAGCTGTGGCCATAGTTATAGTTGACATCATAGTAATAGTTATCATTGATGTCACCTTCAAAACCAATAACTTGCTGGAAACGAGTTACATCTTGCTCGAAGCTACGACCGCCTTCTAACATACGACGACGTGAACGTAACACATCTTCACCAAACGGGTTATAGTAGTTGTCTACTGAAACACCATTGAAAGACGTTCCATCAGGTGTTGTTCCAACATAAGCAGGATCATAAGCAGTATCGTATGGAACTGCCGCTAACTCTTGACGAGACTTACGGTGGTTAATTCGGGTTTCAGAATATACTGATACGTGATCGTTATAATCAAAGTGCCCTTCTACGAAAAAGTTTAATTTTTCATATGGTGTTTGCAGGTAGTTCACTGGGTTGTAGTTATAAGTGTCAGCGTCGGTGAAGTCACGCATATCACCTAGAGAAGCAATACCACCATCACATACACCGTTTGTTTGGTTAGGGCCTGAAGCTAGGTAATACTGACCACACGGTGTTGAACCACTACCGAGGAAATATGGATTAGCATCAGGGCCTGAACCGATAAGACCATTTTTCCAAAATGATTCTTCCTCTGCTTCACCATAAATAACCCATGGATTATTTAAGAAATCGACATCTGTGTCACCTTGGTAAACAGCATCTTGTTTAACATAGTCAACACCAACAACAAAGTGTCCATCATCAAATGCTTTACCCGCAACCAAGCTAAAGCTGTTTTGCTGATTAACATCAACATCAAATGAATTACTTGTTTGGAATGTTGCTTCGATACCTTCGAAATCGCGTCGAGTAATAATGTTAACTACACCCGCAACAGCATCAGCACCATATGTAGCTGATGCACCATCTTTCAATACTTCAATACGATCAATCATTGAGCTTGGAATTGATTGGAAGTCAGAAGACACCGGGCGACGACCGTTAACTAAAACAAGCGTGCGTGAAGAACCTAAACCACGAAGCTCTACGAATGTGCCACCACTACCACCGTTATTGGTAGTTGTCATAGCTGGCGAACCCGACATGACTGCACTGTTTTGCAGGAACTGACCAACATCTTGAATACCTTGCACAGCCATTTGCTCTGCAGTAATGGTCGTCATTGGTGATGCTGTTTCTAAATCAGTTCTTTTGATTCTTGAACCGGTAACTTCAATACGCTCAACCGTATCTTCTGCTGCTGCTAATACTGCTGGAGCGGTAAAAGCTGCTGTCATTGCACCACTAACTAGTGCTAAACGCACTGAGTTAGATAGAAAGTTATTCTTATACATTGTAAATCTCCCTGGACTCTCTTTTATTTTTTTTAGCCATTCACATCAATTAACGAAAAGTTACATAGATGCGAATTTGCACACAAATAAAAACACACGAGAAACATATTTACAACATTTGAAACGTATAAGCCTTTTTCTGATACAAACACAAAGAGTTAGCCTATAAAACACTTAGCCTCTAAATTAACTTTTATGAATATTAACTACTGAACTTGATCTCTTAGGGAGGTATAAAAAGCGTTTCGACATAGGGCGCCGGCTTTAGCGGCAGACAAAGCGAGTAACCACAAATAGCTGAAAGTCAAAGATTTTGTAAGAATGAGAAATTCAAAAACAATAAAGTTAAAGCTCTACAACCTGATTTTTTTTGATTGATTTAAGTGAAGGTAAGACAAACGTATTGCTCTCAAATTTCGTTATATTTGCAAATAGAATTGCTAAGATTTCACCTCAGATCATGACTATAACCAGCTTGCAGTACATGTAGTGTAAACTATTAATTCCACTAAACTGCGCGTTAAAAAGCAAAGCGCAGCCAACCTAATATCCTGATAACAAAAAGAATAGCATTCACTCAGAGGGCCAACTCATATAAAATTCAAAAAAAATTGAAAAATATGCTGACTGCACACTTTTCAGCCAAACGTAGAATTTCAGTATTACAAAGTATTAATATTGGTGAGCGTCGCCTAGCTAAAGTCTACTACAACCTCTTCAAACTCTCGGGCTGCAAATATATTTTTCCGAACCGTTATAGCCAAATGGAATAAACCGCTTATATTAAAGCCAAAAAAAAGCGCCTTTAATAAGGCGCTTTTAATAAATCAGACAGTGTTACATGTAGTATCTGATACCGATAGAAATAGCGTCATCTTCTGAAAGGCCCATTGCAGTTTCTTGGGCTTTATTTTTGCTGGAGAAGTCACTTAAGTCTTTACGAGCTTCAAGATACAACATAGTGTTGTTATCCCAAACATAGTGTAGACCTACAAATATTGACTGACGCTTAAACACATCACCATCATATGCTGCACCGTACTCATCATTCGCGTCTAAGATGTTATACCCGATTAGCGGACGTAAACCGTTGTCAAAGTGATAAGATGCTAGCGACTCTAAACCCCATGCTTCTGGGATGTAACGGTTTAGGTTGTCAGTGTCGTGGTATTCTTGCTTGTTAACGTTAACCGCACCGTAGAAGCCTTTAGCGTTAAACTCACCCCAAGTTGCGCCAGCACCAAAGATTAAATCAGTTTCTTGTACAGACTCACCTGATTGATAAGTGGCATCGAACTCACCAACGTTCAAACCTGCTGTTAGAATTAGGTTTTCAGTTGCGCTATATGTCGCTGATGCGCCGTAAGTATAATCGTACTCTACCGTGCCAATAACATTAGATGAAATAAGGTCACCAGTAGAACCAGGGAAGATGTCGCCCTCATATAAGTCAAAGCTATCTTGCTTCAACTGTGCTTGCACTGCGAAACTGAAATCACCAAACGCGTTACGATATTGAACCGTCTTGTCACCACGGCCAGTGCCGTTGATCGCGCCATCAGCTTTGTTTAGTGTGTAAGTACCTGATGTGTTACCGTCCCAAGTGTTTACTAGGTTAGTATTGTTAACCACATCATACCAAGCGCCCCACTGCTTACCGATAGTCAATGAACCATAAGTGTCATGAGTAAGACCTACATAGCCTAAACGAGTGCTGATGAAATCATTGCTTTCAGATGTAAATCCATTGCTTGAATTCTCAATTGAGCTATTACCTACTAGGTTTAGACCTAGCTCAACTTTTGCAAACGTTTTCCAGCCTTCGCCCATATCACGGGTAAAGCCAAAATTAATACGAGATGAGCCGTTTTCTACCTTTGTAGAACCTTGAGTATTAATTACTCGAGCATCAATCCAGCCACCGATTTCTACTGCATTTTTATCATCTTTATACACTTCAATTGCTGATGCTGTTGGCACGAATATAACTGCTGCCAAAGCCGATGCTACTAGAGTCTTTTTCATGTAATTTGCCTAACCTTAATGTTGTTCAGTCTGCTTCATTCAAATTGTCATCCATTTCGTTGTTTTCTTTCTATCCTGATTAACTGCGAGATTAACAAAAGATTATCAGCCACTCAAAGACGAACATCACACTATTTGCCAGTTTTTGCACTTAATTAACTGGCAAACACAGAACACAAAAAAGATTGAACCACCCATTAACATTTACTTAGCGAGGCGTTAATAACGTAACACTTAAATTAACGACATTTGATTTGAGGTTATTTCACTGAAAGTAGTTTTCAGTATTGTAAGAATGGGTTCAGCAATAGGCTCTAATTGCCGAGTAAGGTAGTAGTTATAATCAATTATTGTTGATGCATGTTGTACAGGTTCAGCACCATTTAATGTCATGACATATTCAATTCTCGCTCCCCGTTTACCATATTGAGCATCACCTGTTGCATCACAGAGTTTGCGTGCAGCTTTCAAATGGGGAGCTGACTTAGCGGTGTACTCCTCTAGATCACGTCTTAACTGTTTTGTAAAAATAAGCTCATTATCGAGTTCGCCACGATTCAACTTATCAGCAGTGTCTCTCAAATAAGACTCAACATCTTGTTGTTGAAACAACCTCTCGTAAAGTTCATATTGAACTCGTCTTGCCAAAGGCGACCAATCGCTACGGACTTGCTCCATCCCCTTAAAGATTAATTCGGAGTCATCTTGGCTATTGCGCTTAGTGCCCACATAGCGTTTTTTGGACCCCTCTATTGAACCTCTTAGTGTGGGCATAAAAAACTGTTCAAAATGGGTTTCAAACTCTAATTCTAAAAAACTCGCTATCGCAAAATCACTGCGAAGTTTATCACTCCATAATTGATTCACCTTTTCAGCTAGCGCTTTGCCTGTTTGTTGCACCTTGGTGGCTTCAAAGTCATTACCTAGCCACACAAAGGTAGAATCCGTATCACCATAAATCACCTCATAGCCTTCAGCTTCAATCCACCGCCGAGTTTGCTTCATGATTTCATGTCCCCGCATGGTGATAGAGCTGGCGAGCCTTGCATCGTGAAAAACACAGCCACGTGATCCCAATACACCGTATAACGAATTCATGATAATTTTTATCGCTTGAGACAAAGGCGCATTTTGGTGCTGTTTGGCTAGCTCTCGTTGTTCGGATAGTTTGGTGATCAACATCGGTAGAATAGGCTTATCGCGGCTAAACTGCGCCCCTAGAAAACCGGGTACCGTTTTGCCTTGCTGTTGACTAGCGCCAAGGTTAAGCCCCTCAATCAAGCCTTTAGGATCGATAAGGAAGGTGCGAATAATTGAGGGATATAAGCTTTTAAAATCGAGCACTAAAATATGGCGGTATAGACCCGGTACCGAATCCATCACATAACCACCTGGGCTTTCAATACCATCACTAACGGGCTTACTCGGTGCTACAAACCCAGCTCTATGCAGATGAGGTAGATATAGATTGTTAAATGCCGCCACAGAGGCGCCAACTCGGCCAAGCTCTAACCCGGTAAGCTTTGCACGCTCAATAACAAAATCAAATAACTGGGTCTTCTGAAAAATATCCCAAACTAAGCGACTATCGGTAAGGTTGTAATGCGCCAAGGCGGGTTTATCATTAAAAAATAGATCGTTGATTTCATCCATACGGTTATCAACATTATGAATCGCTTTACCTTCATCTAAAAGCTGCTGCGCAACGAACTCCAGTGAGTAACGGTCAAATTGATAAAACGCTGCCTTAAGCCAGTCAATCCCATCTAATACAACGCGCCCAGGAAGCGACAAGGTTTCGGGTCGAAACTTATCTTCTACTTTCCAACTCAGCGGTTGCTTATTACGGCCGATATTAAGCGCGATGTTATGCAACTTTGCTCGACGATAAAGTAACGCCAAATCAAAAGTAACCACTGACCAACCAATAATAATGTCGGGGTCATAGTCAGCAAACCATTTGATTAAGCCATGTATTAACTCGACCTCGTCTTGAACCCACTCAATGTAATCTTGCTCAGTGGTTTGGCTTTCACCGACCATAATCACTTTCTGATAGACAATATCATCGCTGGTTTGCCCATAAAGCCCAACGGAGTAGAGTTCACCAGAAAAACTACACTCAAAATCCAAAGAAATGGCTTTAAGACTTATTGTCGACTCAGCCTTCCTAGCTCGGGTAGCAACAAATAGCGGCTGCTGGTAAACACTCTCAGATACTTGCTGACGTTCAACAAAATGCCCATAAAACTGTGCATCTAATGCAATAAAGCGTTCAATCAGAAATCGGTGCTCAGCTTTAACATCTGATTCAAACAGCTCGATATCGAGATCTCTTGCCGCTCTCGTCATTGAGCGTAATTGGCGTGTATCGCCACAATAAAGTGCAGATACGGGGACGTTTGCAAAACTCTTAAGTGCCAATGCGCTACAGCGAACGCCTCTGAGTTCATTGCTTTGCAATAAGCGGGACTCATCACTCGTATGCACAAAACAAACATGCTCTTGTTCGATTACCTCAACCGTAACCGGGCCAGTTGCAGTTTGAACGAAATATTGCAACACAAGACCACCCTGCCGATGCACCGCATGGCGAGTCAGCACCCGACCGGTAATCACTTGCTGCTCGCTCACCCCTGAATTCATACTTTATACTCAATTAAATGCACTATTAATCACTAAACACTTCTTAGGCTAAGTAATCACTGTTATTATGTACAGCACTATTTATTGGCTTAGTGCATTCATGTTATCCGCAGACGTTAAAACTCAAATTCGTACGATATATAAAGGCATTTCAAGCTCGCTGCCTAACTTTTGCCCTCGCCGGGAACAAAATTATATTGTTGCGGAAATATCAAAAACGCTTGCGGGTGAATATGACAAAAACCGCCGCATTATCGTGGTTGAAGCAGGCACAGGTATTGGTAAATCGCTGGCGTATATTCTCGGTTCTATCCCGCTCGCCTTAGCGAGTAAGAAAAAAGTCTGTATCGCAACCGCGACAGTGGCACTGCAAGAGCAACTACTGCATAAAGACCTGCCTTTTTTTCTACAGCAATCAGGGCTAGATTTTACCTTTGGCTTAGTCAAAGGTCGTCAACGCTATGTGTGTTTATCTAAGCTTGAGATGCTTGTTGGCCCAGATAACAGCAGCCAAATGGCAATGTGGCAAACCAAACCCGACCAAAGCCAAGTCGACATGTTAGAAGCCTTGCTTAAGGATTATCAATCTGGCACTTGGAATGGCGAGCGCGATACATTAACCAAACCGCTGCCAGATCATCTATGGCTGCAAATAGCTTGCGACAAGCATAGCTGTCATCGCCAACTTGCCAGTCATAGGAATTGCCCTTTTCATAAAGCTCGTGAAGATATCGACACTTGGGATGTGCTCATTGCCAACCATAGTTTGCTATTTGCCGATTTAGAACTTGGCGGTGGCGTGATTCTACCGGATCCCGAAGATGTGTATTACATCATCGACGAAGCGCACCATTTACCGATTGTTGCCAGAGACTTTAGTAGTGCGCAGGCGACGGTACGTGGCTCAATCGACTGGCTCGATAAGCTGAGTAAAACCACCAGCAAGCTTCAAAATCAGATTAAGAGCAATTATATCATCGCACCTGCGCAATCGATGCTCGATCATATCGGTGATATTGCAGGGCTACTGAATCAAGTGGCACAGTTTTGCGACGCTCAGTCGGCAAAATTCGATAATCCAGAAAACCGCTTTAGGTTCGAGCATGGAAAATTACCGTCTGCATTATCTGTTCAGGCCGAAAACTTAGCGACCGCATCGAATGTAGCCCTAAAGCAATTTAATAAAATGCTGTCTTTACTCAATGAAGCGATTAAAGATGGCGAGATCCCCAAGCATCAGTCTGAAGGCTTACTGTCTGAAACCGGCTTTATGTTGCAACGGCTTGAGAATCTGCAAAAGCTATGGAAGATGATGGCTAAAGAAGATAGCCCCAAAGGCGCCCCTATGGCTCGTTGGATTGAGCAGCTAACAGGTAAACAACCCGACTATCTATTTAATGTGTCGCCCATCGAAGTCGGCTTTATGCTGGAAAACCTATTATGGAATAAAGCCGCCGGAGTTGTGCTTTGTAGTGCAACCTTGCGGGCATTAAACAACTTTAACCATTTTACCCATCAAGTCGGCCTATCTATCAACGATGGCAGCCGCTACCTTGCATTAGACTCACCATTTGATTTTGAACAAAATGCGACCCTATTTTTGCCCAAAATGAACTGCGAACCTACGGATGATAAATATACCGATGAGCTGGCTAAGCATATTGTGGCACTCGTTGAGGATGAAACCGCAAGCTTGGTCTTGTTTGCCTCCTATTGGCAAATGGAGAAAGTCGCTGACTTGGTTGAAGGTAAGATTAAGACAGGGCTGCTTATTCAAGGTACGCTACCAAGACAAGAAATTTTGAAACAACATAAAGCACGTTGTGATGAAGGTAAGCCGAGTATTATATTTGGTACTGGCAGTTTTTCTGAAGGTCTCGATTTACCAGGGGACTACCTAACGAACTTAATTATTACCAAGTTGCCTTTTGCCGTTCCAACCTCTCCGGTAGAGCAAGCGCATTCGGAATACATCAAGATTAAAGGCGGCAATCCATTTATGCAGCTGACTATTCCAGATGCTTCACGCAAACTGGTGCAAAGCTGTGGTAGATTATTGCGTAAGGAACTGGATTATGGTCGGATTTCAATTTTAGACAGACGTTTAGTGACTAAACGCTATGGAAAATCGCTACTCGATGCCCTTCCACCTTTTCGCCGTGTAATTGAATAGGACCACCATTGGATTTACTTCTCGACCCAAGTAGTTGGGCCATACTCGCATTAGTGGGTTTTATTGCAGGATTTATTGATGCCGTCTCCGGCGGCGGCGGCCTGCTATCAATCCCCGCATTGCTGACCATGGGCGTTTCGCCTCACATGGCATTAGGTACCAATAAACTAGCCGCCAGTTTTGGCTCCTCAATGGCTGCTTACACCTATTATAAGCAACGCCTTTTTTCGCCCTCTTTGTGGTATCACACTTTTATCGCCACCTTTATTGGCGCTGTCATTGGTACATTCATCGTTTATCTTATTGATAATCAATGGTTGGAAAAGTGGCTACCTATCATGATTATTGCTATCGCGCTTTATACGCTATTTCAGCCCAATGCTATGGGCGATAATAATCATAAAATACCGACTAAAGCTAAAAGTAAGCTCAAGCAATGGCTGCAGGGGTTACCGTTAGGCTTTTACGATGGATTTGCAGGCCCTGGGATTGGCGCTTTTTGGACAGTATCGAGTACCGGGATACATAAGCTGCCGCTACTTTATAGCTGTGGCCTTGCCAGAGCCATGACCTTTACCAGTAACTTAACCTCATTAATTATCTTTATCATGTTAGGAAAAGTTCATCTGGTTATCGGGTTATCGATGGGGCTTTGTATGATGGTAGGCTCTTATATCGGCGCGCACTCAGCCATTAAATTTGGCCTGCCCTTTATACGGCCAATCTTTATCACAGTTATACTATTAATAGCAGCGCAATTAGTGTGGAGTGCATGGCTATGACAACTGATGAACTAGTCAAAAAACTGAAACAACAGCTCAAACAGCTGGAACAAGAAGTGTTACAACACGACTCTCGTCTGCCTGCAGGGCAGCGTAAAATGATGCAAGATATCGAACGCTTTAATAACGAGTTATTTATTCAAGTGGGTGGTCAGCTTCAGCCTTGTATCGATCAACTCGCTAAAAACATCGCCCAACTTGAGCAGCTATTAAAAGCCAATCGCTCACCCTATACGGTCGTCTCTAGTTGCGAGAAAATTCAAGACAGATTTAGTGCACTTAGACGTGCGCTAATGACAACCGGTATCAATGTAAAGTCTATCGAGCAACAAAAACGTAGCCGCAGAGCCTATGCCATTAAGCGAGGTGTTAAGTCTCATAATGACAGTGGTTTTAGCTGGATCGCTTCAAACGTGATGCAAAATAGCCATCAACTCTATGAAGAACTTAATAAACATTTGAACTGGGCTAAAATTATTGAACAAAAAATTGAAAATTTGCAATCTTCACTTGAAAACTGTCATAGTGCTGACAAAATCAAACTGCAGAATGAGATCCTTTCGCTGCATAGCCGTCTAGGCAAATGTCGACAAGCTACTAGCTATATTGAGGATCGCATCCAATTATTCGAGCGACCTTTTAAGAGCCAAAACCGTTAAGGAACAAAAATGAAACCAGGTTTAACCATTACCGCACTTCTCGCTCTATGTGGTTCTTCAGCCGTTTTTGCCGCTGACTTCAACATCCCAATGGCTTTTGAATACATCGCAGTTGATGGACAAGAGATCAAAACGAGCCTTTTTAATCATAAATCAGAGATTGAACTTGATAAAGGTTCTCACAAAATCGCTATTCGCTATAACGACTTAGTTGAAGATGACTTTAGCGATAGTGAAACTAACATCAAATCAAATGCCTTTATTGTCACGATTGATGTCGATGGTGATTATAGCTATCAATTAAAACCTGCTGATGGTGAGTTTGTTAAAAACCCTAAAAGCTTCGCTAAATCTCCGCAAGTCGTTATTACTCGTGAAGGCAACGGCAATGTTAGCTATAAAGTGACTCAAACAAACATTACTGAAGAGTCTTTTGTTTCGCGTCTATTTAGTGGTAATAACCCTACCGATGTCGATGCTGAAGCAGCGGTAGCTACAGGAGCTGCAGTTGCTGCTGCATCAACGCCTAGCGCACCGGTTAGCAAGCCATCTCCTGCCGCTGCCGCTACGTTGCCAGCAGTCGCTGCGACTTCTGCAGAAGATGCGGCTAAGGCCGAGCAAATGCTACAATACTGGTGGTTACACGCTGATGAAGCAACCCGTAAAGAGTTCATGAGCTGGGCTATTAAGCAGCTTTAACGACAAGTGGGATCAGACACCGACATTGAGTATGATCCCATTGGTCTATCACGCCAGCGACTCTAAGCTGGCGTTACCTTCACAACATCGATTTCCTATCACCCTGTACGGCGCTTTATACGCGTACCTGCTAATCAAGCTATTGCTCAGTCATCAAGCCAGGTAATCGCCTGTTCAATTCACTGCCAAGCGAATTATCCAGCTCGTAAACAAACATCTGACGATGACGTAGAACTCTGTTGCTGTACCCAAGATAAACAAACTTAAAAACAGTCAGCCAAACGTTAGCGTATTTAATCCGATTACATAAACCCGAGCTCATTATCTACGATGCTAGTATGGATATTCATTGCGATGATAATCGCAACTATTAAAATATCAGCATCGACGGGATCTATGCGCGAGACAAACTCGTCATTCAATAAGCAAAATCATCCCCCCCATTGCTTGTGTCATCGCTGACGGCTACAGTAACGAATCGGAACAGTTGAACCTTAAGCACAGCCAGTTATTTATTGCTGCTAATACAATGTGGTAATGTCAGGGTTATCGTGATTCAAATCTGTTTAATACAAGGAGTGTTATATGCAATTAGAAATAAGAAACTACTATGAAGTCTTATTGCTCGAGCTATTATCTGATGAAGGTTTGCTAGACGAACTACCCGCCGACTATCTTGCAGATCTCTGCTGCATCACGCTCAATCAACTCCCCGTGCGTTATATCAGGCACTTAGTCGACACCTACTTTTTCGAAGACTACAACGAACTGCATCAGATGAAAACAGAAATTCAGCAAGCGCTAGAAAAGTCTCGAGCGTTTTTAAAAGAGGCGAATAAACAGTAGTCACTTTGCAGAGCTTAAGCTACGACTACTCACGCGAAAAAATGCATGACGAGATTGAAATAGATAAGAATGACAAGCAGTTTGAATGAGTCAATATGTACCACCAAGTGTATCACTTGCAGCACCAGTTCATACATTTAAGGTAAACAATTGAATTTTAACAAATAGAGGGGAGTTTTGGAGGCTCCCCTAGAGCCGCACTCCGGCACATGAGTCACTTGCTACGGTTGCTCTCTTCCAGTGAGAGACCACTCATACAAGCGGCCATTGCAGGAGATGCGAGGTAAACACCCATTAACTCGTTCAGAAAATAACCCATGATGTTTAAACGGGCAAATTCCTTTGCACCACCATCAAGAAATGTCTGATTGATATGCGCTAAGGTTAGTGACCCGCTGCCACAACAAATATCGGCAAAGTCCTCTAACCCAGAGCTGCCGCCCATCATCTTTGCCATTAGGGTACTTAGAGCTGGTGGTGTCCTGAAGAACGACTGGTGACCAGAGCCACCGCACACCTCTATTAGATAACCAATAGAATCTTCATCTGGACACGTTTTCCAGGCACTTCGAATGACATGTGACAACTGATGGGCAATCTTGCTTTGCGCCTCACTCAGAGGCTCTCAGCATAGCCTTCGAGTTCAACATATCGGTGTCGTATAGCTGGTGATTGGTAACTTAAGCTAGGAGTTGAGGAAGGTGTTAATGCGTTAGGACGCTTGTTGCTTGAGGTATGTGATTTACTTTGAGATTCTTTAGATACTGCACCGTCAATGGCTTTAAAGAGACTTCAGATCTCCCGCAGCCATGACAACAGCTTTTTGAATAGATGTCGAAACATAGATTTTCCTTTGTAATGAGGTTTACTCTATGTTTCTTATAACAATTCGAGGAGGGAAATTGAATTAGCATATTAACCCTAAGCTCGGGTGATTGTTGACGAACTTTTAATTCCCCTTCTTCCTTACTTTGAGCTACTCCAAGGTCTTGCAACCCTATCGATAGACCATATATACGACAACCCTATCATTTACGCTTCATTACCTGTTAAATGATAGCCAACCATATAGCTACCTGATGGGTATAGGGAAGTGATAGACCTCTATGCCTCAGGGATTTTAAAATTCTCAAGCTACCCCCACCAACTACTTGTGACCCCCTTAGCACCTCAACATTAATAACCATTGAGTATTTGACCAAATAAGCTGAAAGGATTAATGTCTATTGCTTGTGGTAACTATATGTTTATTTGTTCATTTATAACTGATAATGATTTTCCGCTAGGGTTTAACTACCTCTTCCAGAAATACAAAGCGCCAACAAGGTGCATACCCAACCAAGCTTACACAAGAACTTTACGGAAAAGCGTATGAATATTTCAAATCACGCCAGCAAATTCATAGACTGGGAACAGCAGTACAATTGGGGCACCTGTAAAACCAACAGGGAAGAGTACGGTAAATTTATAGCTCATTTCCTAACGACCGATAGTAGAGTCATTAACCTAAATGGAATATACGGTTCAGGTAAGACTGAGTTTATAAGGCGTCTTTATATTGAATTAGCAAAACAAGGGTATCCAGTTGTATATATTGATGCTTGGGAAAGTGATTTTTCTAATAACCCTCTTGCCGTGCTTTGTAGCGAACTGCTACAACAGATTGAGTATGTCTTTAAAGAAAGAGCACCAAATGGAAAAGCGAAAGAAAAAGAGCTGGCAAAAAAGACACTTAACACATTAAAAGGAAAGCTAGGCACCTGCTTAAGATACCTAGAAGTTAGCACGCTAATCACGGGAGAACCAACTACTATAGCGACCGCTAAAACAGCTAGAACATTTGTCGATGCGATTCCCGATTTAAGTGTCCAAACAAAATCTAAAGAATATGTTGAAATCATCCAGAAAAATCATATTGAAGCTGTTCAAGCAATTAAAGATATCAAAGGGTATATAACCTACCTATCCGACTTGATTGAAGTCATTTATGAGCTAAATATCCCCATAGTTATTTTAATCGATGAATTGGATAGATGTAGACCCACCTACGCTATCGAAGTTTTAGAAGTTATAAAGCACTTCTTTGAAACGAAAGGGTGTACATTTCTAGTAGCAACAAACACTGAGGTTCTTGAGCATTCAGTTCAGTCGATTTACGGTACAACATTTGATGCAAAATTATATTTGCGTAGATTTTTTGACCGAAAAATATGCTTACCACAAGTATCAATTTTAGATTACCTGAGCGTACGAAAGCTAAATTTAGACAAATACAAAAACAATAACATTTACCTTCACCCATTTACCTCAAACCAACAAGCTAATATCAAGTTGTTTGCGGATTTGTTTGAAAATGCCAATCTTGAACTTAGAGATGTGGAGCAGATACTTAATAGGTTTTTTGCTAGCTTAGATTATGCCGCAGGGTTATTAACGGTATCCCACGTGCTAATAAACACTGTTGTTTTAATGGTTGGGCTGATTGAGCAACACCTTGATATACTCCCCCCGAATCGAACGAACAAAAGTGCCAGCTCAAATTTGATATCAGTTATAAATTATGACACCAAATCTAATTCCTTGAGCGGGATGGTTGAAGCTATGTTTCGTTGCGTAACTGTAACTTCTTCACATGAAATGTATACCGCTAACAACGCAAGAACAACCTTTGCAACCCCAAGAGAAATGTTAGCCTTACAGGCTGCAGGGTTTGACGACATTGCGTATCTAAAAACTAACAATCTACTGTGGGAGCTTTCTGGGCACTACGATGATAAAGATTGCAACGTTTGGCTATGGGAAGACTATCAAAAGATAATTGAATTATCAGGACATATCCAATAGCTCACAACCTTCAGCGCACCACTAAAAGCGTCCATTTAGGTCTTTGACTAAAATAGACGCCCCCTTCCCTTTGTTAATTTAAAGCCCCCAATCCAACGCCTTAACTAGCTTCAACATATTCTCAATTTTGTACTCTTTACCATAGCGGTCAAAGGTTATCGAGCCATGAGAATGACCAAGCAAACCAGCGACCATATCTGAGCTGTACTCTTTATGTTTGAGCTGAGTAGCCACCGCATGACGAATGCCATGTAAGGTGTCTCGCTCACCCCAGCCCAACTTAGGCTTAAAGGTGTAGAACCATTTAGAGACCTGATGTGAATAACCACGAGTCGATATCTTCCTGAGTTCTGGGAATAGTCGCTCGTGGCCGCTAGCCTGTTGCTTATCAACAAACTGAAGGAAGCCCATAGCGATTAGCTTAGGATGAATAGGGATGACACGTTCACTGGTCGCTGTCTTAATGGACTGATCTGGATGTGTCGCTCTAATGTGAATGCAGGGATAACCATCAATAACGGTAAAGTCATCTATATATAGTTGAGCTAGCTCCCCTAACCTCGCGCCAGTATAAGCAGCAAGCCTTGGCAACCATGCACGGTACGGCATCTTATGCTCAGTGGTCGGTGGGATTTCCCTGAATAGCTGTTTGATTCTGGTCTCGCTCAGTGCATCTCTAGCCTTAGAGGCCTTAACCTTAGCCGACACCTTAATACTTAAGCCTGTCATAGGGTTGCTAGTGCCGTAATGGAGAGCAGCCCACTGTAATAATGCAGAGACTCGAGTCAGTCGCTTGTTAACTGTAGAGACTGCAAGGTCTGCTTTGGATGAGAAGTGTCGTTTGTATTCCAGCGCTTTAGCCAATGTGAACTGTTCAAGACGTATATCGCCTAGAATACCAATCATGTCTTTAAAGGTCTGACGGTTAACCTGTTCACTGTGTGGAGACCAAGCGCCTTGCTTACGTTTCTCTTGGCAAAACTCTTCTACAACTTGGCTAAGTCTTGGGAGCTTAGGATGACTGTTGTTGCTTTGGGCGGTAATAGTGGGAGCAGAGACATTGGCTGGTCTTAAGGCCTCTTGCGTACAGGCTTGAGTATGAACCGCCTCAGTAGTGCCTTGAGTATCACCATCAGCAACACTGCGTAACTGACTTAACACCAGCCAAGACTTACGAACGGCTTCAAGACGGTCTCTAGTCGCTAATGACTTTCTGATTTCACGTTGACCGAGGATAGACCGAAGATTTTCAGGTACGACTATTCGCGCATACCAAATGCCATGACGAGATTGAAACAAATATGGGGGAGTTTTATGTAAACTATTTCTCATCGAGTGTACCACCAAGTGTATCACCTGAGGTCTTTCTGAGATAAGTCTTTGATTAGACTTTAGTTTGGAGGCTCCCCTAGAGCCGCACTCCGGCACATGAGTCACTTGCTGCGGTTGCTCCCTTCCAGGCCTGGCCGAGTTCACAAGTTATCATTGCGGAGGGACCCTAGGGTCACCATAGATTTCTTAAGGAGTGTAACTCCAAAGAACGGCTGCATTATCTATCATGCATCCCAAGCAATCAAGTGATTATCGTCTAACTTGCCCTAGTTTTGGTTTGATCGGCGATTCTATAAACAAAAGCCCTTAAAAAAGGGCTTTTTTACACTATATGGTGGAGCCAATAGTGTGAGGGTTTCGGGTATTGTCCGTCTTTAGCTAGCTATAAGTTCACTATAAACTGAGCTGGCTGCGATTTTTCTCGATCAACTTTTCACCAATACCTTTAACCTCAGTGAGTTGCTCGACTGAACTAAAATTACCGTGAGTTTTTCGATACTCTACAATTGCCGCAGCTTTTGACTCACCAATGCCATTTAGCACTGACAACTCTTCGACTGTTGCACTATTAATTTTAATCAGCTCGGATTGAGATTGTTTTGCTTGCTGAGAAGCGGGGGTTTCTGCAACCTTGGTTGCCGATACTGCGGGGAATATTAATAAACTAGATAGGCATAAAACAGACAAAAATACTTTGTACATAGAAAACTCCTTTTATTTATCCTTAAATTCGCAGCCACAATCCTTTTTCCTTGGCCACGATTAAAATGTAGATCATGCTCGCGGATTTTTCCAGCGCGCGCCCACCATCACACTAGCAACCACACAAAAGAGATCGTGATCACACTAAGCGTATAACAATTAACTTTCAGTAACTTGTATGACTAATACAATAAGTGGCAGTTTGACTAATAAATTCGAAATAACAGCACAAATTTAAGTGATACAAATCCTCATTAAGCGGTTTTTGCGACGTCAATCGTCATTCCATCCTACCAAAACTGTAAGTTATAAACGCCACTTCATATTTTGAAGTTAGCTAAAGCTGAACTAGAGTGAGCCAACCTATAAAAATAATGGACATTACAATGTCATTTGAATCAACAAAAGTACCCGACAATACCAATGGCATGATGTCTACACAGCAGAAAAAGTTACTTATTTTGGCTGCTGATATCATACTGTTATTTATGATGTATAACTTCTTACCCTTCGACCAAGGGGTTAATACTGGCCTTGCCTTACTGGTATTTACGGCAATCTTATGGTTAACAGAAGCAATTCATATCAGTGTCACCGCTATTCTCATTCCCATCTTGGCCGTGCTATTTGGGGTGTTCGAAACACAATCGGCGATGAGTCACTTTGCAAACCCAATTATCTACTTATTCTTTGGTGGTTTTGTTCTCGCCGCGGCTTTAAACCATCAAGGTATCGATAGATTGATAGCCCAAAAGGTTCTTGGAGTTTCAAAAGGGCGCTTATCTGTAGCCTGCGTGATGCTATTTGGGATCACCGCGGGTCTATCGATGTGGATCAGTAATACTGCGACAACCGCAATGATGCTGCCGCTTGCTCTAGGTATTTTACATCAAATAGATATCGCTAAACATAAAAGTACCTATCTGTTCGTGTTGCTAGGCATCGCTTACTCAGCCAACATCGGCGGTATAGGCACTTTAGTGGGAAGCCCTCCTAACGCGATTGCAGCAGCTCAAGTAGGACTGTCATTTGCCGATTGGCTTGAGTTTGGCCTTGTCACCGTAGCATTTATGCTGCCAATGATGTTGATTGCACTTTACTTATACTTAAAGCCCGATCTTTCAATGATATGTGAAGTAAAAACTGAGCAGCAATCGCTCACTTTCCAAGGTAAGTTAACACTGCTTATTTTTATAGCAACAGTATGCAGCTGGATTTTCAGTAAACCCATTTCACAAGCCTTAGGTGGCATCGCTAAATTCGATACCATTGTTGCACTGAGTGCGGTTGTGCTATTGGCGGGTCTTGGTTTAGTGCAATGGAAAAAAATTGAAACTACAACGGACTGGGGTGTGCTCATATTGTTTGGCGGTGGTTTAACCTTAAGTGCAGTACTTAAAGCCACAGGTACGAGTGTATTTTTAGCCCACTGGATCACCGATATTTTTGGTAATACTCATATGGCGCTATTTACGTTTGCAGTCATTGCTTTTGTGATCATGCTAACTGAATTTTCCAGTAATACTGCCAGCGCGGCATTGCTGGTGCCCGTCTTTGCCGCCATTGCCGAAGCGTTAGGCTTGTCACCCGTTATGTTGTCGGTGTTAATTGGTATCGCTGCATCTTGCGCCTTTATGCTACCTGTTGCGACACCGCCAAATGCGATTGTGTATGGCTCTGGTTATATTAAGCAGTCAGAAATGATGAAAGCTGGTGTGATTATCAACTTTATCAGTATGGTAGTGCTATATATTATCGCTCATACGTTCTGGGATATTTAATCTGATACAAAAGAGCCTGACCTCTAGTCAGGCTCTTACTTTCCATTTCTGTATTCACTCTAAACTAACTGATCTAAACCACCTTCAAGCGCCTCAATAATATCTTCTACCGATTCAAGCCCCACTGAGATCCTCAGTAAATTGTCAGAGATCCCCGCCATGCTCCGCTCCTCATCTGTATACGGAGAGTGTGTCATTGAGGCGGGGTGCTGGATCAGCGACTCGGCATCGCCAAGACTGACCGCAATAGAAAATAACGGCAAGCCATTGATAAAATTTATCGACTCCTCAAGACTTGCGTCAAGCTCGAACGCTATTACGCCTCCCGATCTTCGCATCTGGCTGCCAAGCAATTTATGGCCTGGGTGGCTCTTAAGCGCTGGGTAGTAAACCTTTGATATTTTAGGGTGATACTCAAGGTAACTAGCAATTTTTTCAGCATTATCACAATGCCTTTCAAGGCGGACATCTAAGGTTTTTAACCCGCGAAGAATGAGCCACGCATCATGCGGAGACAGCACTGCACCAACATCTTTGAGCACTTCATATTTAATCACTTCCATCTGCTCATTGCTTGCACATACAAGCCCAGCGATAACATCACCGTGACCATTGAGGTATTTAGTTGCACTGTGAATAACAATATCGATGCCATGCTTAATCGGTTGCTGCAATAACGGGGTCATAAAGGTGTTATCCACCACACTCACTAAATGGTGTTGCTTAGCAATGGCGGCGATTAGATCTAGGTTATACACATCTAAATGGGGGTTTACCGGTGTCTCGCAAAAAATCACTTTAGTATTGGATTTTATCGCGGCTTTAATCGCGGCTTCATCACTAAAGTTAACAAGTGTTACTTCAATACCAAACCTAGCTAATTGAGATGTCATCAGTGAAAATGTACAGCCATAAACAGCATTGGATGCCACTAAATGGTCGCCATGGCGTAAATTAGCCAACAGCGCAGCCGATACAGCAGCCATACCTGAGGCTGTTGCAGCCGCAGCTTCACTGCCTTCGAGTGCGGCAATTTTTCGCTCAAGCTCTGCTGTTGTCGGGTTTCCCAAGCGGGTATAAATATACCCTTGCTCAGTTCCTGCAAACCTCGCTCCGCCCTGCTCAGCGCTATCAAACACAAAGGTAGCGCTTTGGCATAATGGCGTCACCAGTGCACCAGCTTGGTTACTTTCCCGTCCGGCATGGATTACTTTTGTGGCGAGTTTCCATCTATCTTGCATATTGCTCTCCCTACTAGATCTGCACTGACTTTTTAATCGTTGTGAATGTCAGCTTCATCGTTTTAATTTCAGATGAATTTGCCAACCCATTTAATCGACAAATCAAACAACAGGCTCAGTTCAGCGTTGTGCAATCAACATGAACTACTCAGGCTAAAGATCATACTATTTGAGGCGAATAGGAGCTAAACCGCTTGTAAACTGAATGTTACAAACGGCTTAATATGTAAGGATGGGCGTGATGTGAGAGAATGCTTTTTAGCAAGTGCCCAACGTATAAATGCTTATACGTTAGCGCTCAAGCCGTCAGATGCTGGTAATGTTCAGGGCTAGTCTTTATGGACTTTGCTCTTCTCCGCTTTAACCGTTTTAGATAGTACGCTCGCTGATAGCTCTTTTAAACTGAGTAACAACTCTTTATGGATCCCAGAAAGCTTCGGCTTAGATTGCGCCGTAAACTCAAGCGGACGACATAACGCCATCGCTTGATAGCCAAGCCTTGCCGTTAACAGCCCGCCACCTAAGCCTTGAGCAAGCCTTGCTGATAACTTTCCAGACATCTCAACCGATAGTAATTGCGTCCCTAAGTCGGTAATTACCTCACTCGAGCCAGCATAAATGATATTGCCGATAATGCTACGAATGAGTTTTATGCGGCTCCAATAACCCAACTCTATACCATAACAGGCGGCAAGCTTATTAATCATGCTCTGGTTGCGCCAAAGAATAATCGCCATATCCAGCATAGCCAAAGGACTGGCTGCCAGTAATAAGGCTGACTCCTGAGCAAATCGACGCACGATTTTTTTAGCTGCTAAATCACGCTCGGTTAATACTAGAGAATCGAATAAGCTAAGCTTTTCAGCGTCGTTATGTTCAGCTGTGGCACTTTGCTGATAGCGACTAACTTGCGCCGTTTTAGGCAGCTTCTCAATAATGTCATCAATAAATGGATCGGCCTCTCCCATCTGCATACTGTGTACCAGACGGTTACCAACACTTTGCGAGTCTTCGATATGTTTTAAGGCTTTTAGCTTACGCCACTCGGCGAAAGTCATTTTAGCTGCCCATAGTGTCACCAGCCCTGTGACACTGGTATAAAGACCAAATAACCAGCTACTCTGCAAAAGTGCCGCTTGTAGGCTCAAAACGGTCTCGACTAACACGACCAAGGCGATACCCGCTAAACATATCTTCCCCAGCCAACCGCGCTTTCGCGTTGGGCGAGAGCCTGTTATGGACTCTTGCTCTAATGGATCAAAACCCGACAGACGCTCATCGACCAAGGTTTCTAGCTCTGCCTCTGCAAGACTATCGGTTTCGATAAACTCTAACTGCGCATCAAAGCTTGTTGCAGCGCTAAGCTTCAACTCTGGCTCATTGCCATGGTTGTTATCATTGTCGAATCGCTGCTGCTTTTTAATTGAATTATCACCTTGTGACATAACTACTCACTTGCCTACATCCTGATCCAAAATTATTTTAACTTGTCGCCAAGCAAATACTGTAAAACATGATCTAAGCGTATATGCTCAAAGTCTGCATTACTGCGCTGCGAATGTTGATTACCTGCTGGTGCAAAATTGACAAATTCAAAGCCCTGATTCTGCCAAAAGTCGCTAGAAGGTAGGGATTTAGGGACTTCCCCAGGAAACAGAGTCACCGGAACTTGTTCACTAAGCTCAGTGCCACGCACCACTTCAATATCACGTCCGTCTTGTTTTACCATGCCATGGCTGGTTGATTTAATGGCGCTAATCGCCATGGTTTCAACCTCACAACCTTCAAACTTAGCGTGTTGCTGACTCTGTTGGACTAATTGAGTCAGCAGAGACAACACATTACCTTGCTGATCACGAGTCACATGATCTACTTTACTCGCAGCAAACAACAGCTTGTCTATTTTTGGCGAGAATAGCCTTTTGAGCAAGCTAGACTGGCCGAATTGAAAACTTTCCATCACCGCATGAATCGCTGACTTCATGTCTTCAAATTGGGCGCGGCCACGGTTGAGCGGTGTAAAGCAATCGACGAGTAATAGCTGCCTATCAAATTTGGCAAAGTAATCATGATAGAAAGGTTTAACCACCTTACTCACATACTCTTTATAGCGCTGCTTCAAGGTATGATAAAAACTGTTAGCCCCTGATTGCTCAAGCGTTTGATAACTGAGTTCATCAATATCAAGTAATGGAAACAGTGCCAAGACGGGTGTGCCATCTAATTCACCGGGTAACAATAGCCGTCCCGGTTGAGCATAATAAAACCCATGATTGCTCACGCAATCTTGCAACAGTTTGCGATAACTATCTGCAATTTGCTGTAACTTAAGTTCATCAGCTTCGCTGGCCAAATCAATGCTGTTAAGTAATTGAGTAAATTCAGCATAATAAGTCGAACACTGAAAAACGGCCTTTCTTTCGGCTTGAGTATTTGACCACTGTTGAAATGACAGCTTTAGCATGGGCAGATCGAGTAACCACTCACCGGGATAGTCAACAATGTCTAAATACAGGGTCGCGCTATCGGTAAGTTTTGCTAATAGGCCTTTTGCTGGACGATATCGAATAGCGAGTCTCAGTTCGCTAATACTGCGGGTAGATACTGGCCAAGTTGCAGGCTCCCCTTTTAATGACCTCATCGCGCCATCATAATTAAAACTGGGAATGGTTAAGTCGGGTTGCATATCGCGTTTTACGCCATACAACCTGCCGTCTCGTGAGACTTGCCATAATGGCAGTGCTGAACTCGTCTCAGCAATGCCGCTATGGAGTAGTTGATTGACCAAGCCAGTAATAAATGCCGTTTTACCGGCGCCCGCTAAACCTGTTACCGCAAGACGTAGGTTTCTGTCGGTTGTCCTAAGTGCAACAGCTTGGGTATGCTGACTGAGTTTTTTGAGGGAGCGTTTAAGACTTGCCATAGAGTGACGTAAAACCCGCTTGAGAAAGTTCTAGGGCAGTATAACCTGCCCCGTCATTGAACTATAGATGATTGACTATCAATGATTCACTATAAATTATTGATTTGATCTTTAAGATCATAATTGTCGGAAGTGACGTGACGTTCAAGATTTTGTAACCTAAGTTCAAGCGACCTAAACTGGCTATTCACATCCCTTAACGCCATTTTAGCGGGCTCTCCAGACTGCCAAATCTTCTTTTTAAGTCCAATTTCTTTACTTGAAACTTGGTTCTTGCCAGTGCCAGGTTTGATATCTAATATCATCCAAAGTAACACGTAGATTATCAGTACAATCCCAGAGCCACCCAATAAGAAAATTGAAGCGGCTAACACCCTGACTAACCAAGTTTCAAAATTAAAGTAATCTGCTATACCTGCGCAAACACCCGCAATTTTACCTGACTGAGGAATTCGATATAACGTTCTTTTGCCTTCGTTCATCTCTACTTCCTCCTTGTTATTTATTTAAATAGTGGCACTTGTCTACAGCTTTTAGTCGATGTTGTTTAATCATTTCGACTCCTCCACTGCGGTGCCTCACTATCTAAGATTGCTTCTAAGGTCTCGATGCGATGTGACATCTTGTCAGCCTTGGCAATCAACTCATTTAACTGGCTAAATTCTTCTTCAGTAAGTCCCTGGCTAACCTGTTTCTTACTGCGGTAATGAAGTATTAGCCATATTGGAGCCACGATTATCAAAAAAATAATAATTGGGGCCATCAAAATATCCATGTCCATAACTCACCTCTGATCTCATCGATTACTTAGCTTTAGTTTTACTTCCCTTCATTTTCGCTTTAAGCGCTTCAAGCTCAGCATTAACTGAATCTTCAGCTTCTAGCGCTGCAAACTCATCGTTAAGCGTCTTCTTGTTACCTAAATCATAAGCATCAACTTGAGACTCTAAGCCTTCAACACGACGCTCATACTGCTCAAACTTGCTCATGGCGTTATCAATCTTGCTTGAATCAAGCTGCTTCTTTACTTCTAAACGTGAAGATGCAGTCTGCTTGCGCATGATAATCGTCTTTTGACGTGCTTTAGCGTCGGCTAGCTTCTCTTGTAGCAAGTTAACTTCTTCTTTAAGACGCAAGATGTGCTCTTCAACAACCACTAACTCAGCAGCCAGTGTTTGCGCAAGGTCATTGGCTTTTTGTTTTTCAACTAAAGCCGCTTTAGCAAGATCTTCACGGTCTTTCGATAATGCGAGTTCAGCCTTACCTTCCCAATCTTGTACCTGCTCTTGTACTTTAGCGATACGGCGAATGATCTCTTTCTTCTCGGCTAATACTTTTGCAGAGGTAGAGCGCACTTCAACTAACGTATCTTCCATCTCTTGGATGATCAGACGAACCATTTTCTCTGGATCTTCAGCCTTATCAAGTAATGCACTGATATTCGAGTTTATGATGTCTGCAAAGCGTGAAAAGATTCCCATAATAATTTCCTCTAATTAACGTTGGATTCAATAATTATAATCCACATTCCGTGCCAACTATCCATTTCACCTACAATACAATAACTTAAACAATTATTTAACTTTTACTTTCATTTATAAACTGGTCGTCATATTATTATTTTCACCAATTATTAGCGTGAAAGACTAAAAATTACTGTGAGAAAGCAATTTCAGCAAGATAATCTTATCGGACAATCCAATGCCTTACTGGAAGTCCTTGAGCATATTTCACAAGTGGCACCGTTATCTAAGCCGGTCCTCATTATTGGTGAACGCGGCACAGGTAAAGAGCTTATTGCCGAGCGTTTACACTATCTGTCAAGACGTTGGGACCAAAGCTTTATCAAGCTTAACTGCTCATCGTTAAGTGAGAATTTACTCGAAAGTGAGTTATTTGGCCACGATGCTGGCGCATTTACTGGCGCGAGCAAAAAACATGAAGGCCGTTTTGAACGCGCAGATGGCGGCACCCTATTTTTAGATGAGCTGGCCAATACCTCTGGGCTTATTCAAGAAAAACTACTGCGAGTTATTGAGTACGGCGAATTTGAGCGGGTCGGTGGTAGCAAAACGGTGCAGACAGATGTGCGCCTTATTTGTGCAGCCAACGAAGATCTGCCTTCTCTTGCTGAAGCTGGTGAATTTAGGCCCGATCTGCTCGATAGACTCGCTTTCGATGTAATCACTTTACCGCCATTAAGGCACAGATCTGAAGATATCATGCCACTAGCAGAGTATTTTGCTGTAGGTATGGCAAGACAGTTAAAGCTGGAGTTATTTGAAGGCTTTAGCAGTAATGCCATCAGCCAGCTTATGGAATATCAATGGCCAGGTAATATTCGCGAACTTAAAAACGTGGTGGAGCGTAGCGTTTATCGCAATGCGGACACCAATACCGCATTAGATCAGATTATTATCGACCCATTCGCCTCTCCCTATCGACCAACGAAGCGCGTTAAAACTAAAGAGCGCCAGCAATCGCTATCAAGCGAAACCAACACGACGGCACCTGAGAGTAGCAATGAAGTGAGTGCTAACCCTAGTCCACAAACTAACGTCGCCGTAAGCTTTCCTATCGACTTTAAAACCCATTGTGAGCAGGGCGAGGTGCACATCTTAAAGCAAGCATTAGAAGCTGGGCAGTTTAATCAGAAGAAAACCGCTGAATTGCTGGGATTAAGCTACCATCAACTGCGCGGGATCTTAAAGAAATACAACTTACTGGATAAATAATTGCTGTTAGCTGGCCAGCACTGTTAAAATGGCTATTAACGTTCAGCTTAAAAATGATTGTTAAATGAAACTGCTGCTAAAGAGAATAAAGTTAATCACTGGGATTGCTGCGATTAACTTGTTACTCATCGCCTGTGGCCCACAGCAAGTTCCCGCGGGGTTGGTTTACTGCTCTGAGGGAAATCCTGAAATCTTTAACCCGCAATTGGTTACCTCTGGCACAACTATTGATGCCACCTCGCAGCAGTTATACGACAGTTTAGTCGATTATGACCCGGTTTCTGGCGACATTATTCCTGCGCTTGCAACGTCATGGGAAACCTCCGACGATGGCTTAAGCTACAGCTTTAAGTTGCGTCCAGGCGTCAAGTTTCATCAAACAGCTTGGTTTACACCAAGTCGTGAATTTAATGCCGATGACGTGCTATTTTCTTTTAATCGCATTATAGATAGCGATAATCCCTATCATCAAGTTTCTCAAACGGGTTACCCCTTCTTCCAGAGTATCGGCTTTAGCAACAATGTAACTGAAGTTGAAAAAGTCACCGATAATGAGGTGATATTTCATTTACGTCAAAGTGACGCGTCATTCCTCGCTAACTTAGCAACGGGGTTTTCGGTTATTTTATCGAAAGAGTATGCTGATAATCTTCTGGCACAAGGCATACCGGAACAACTGGACAGAAAGCCTGTTGGCACTGGGCCATTTAAGTTAGTTAAATACGTAAAGAATGAGTTTATTCGCTACCATCGTAACGATGATTTTTGGCGTACTCTGCCCGAATTTGAACAACTTGTTTTTAATATTACCCCACAGAGTAGTACCAGATTGACTAAGTTAATTACTGGTGACTGCAGTGTTTCTGCACTGCCAAAAGCCGGCGAGCTTCCTGTGATTAAGCAGCACCCCAATCTTGAGCTGGATACCCAGCTTGGTTTCAATGTCGCGTTTTGGGCTTTCAATACACAAAAGAAACCCTTCGATGATGTCCGAGTACGCCAAGCCTTAGCCTATGCCGTAGATAAGCAGAATATTCTTAGAGCGGTTTATCAAGAAACGGCGATTAAAGCGACAGGCATACTTCCACCGCAGTCTTGGGCCTACTATTACAATAAAAGTAGTTATCAATATAACCCTGAAAAAGCGCGGGCATTATTAGAAAGTGCCGGTGTTAAAGACTTAAGTATCGATATTTGGGCTATGCCCGTTGCACGCATTTATAATCCTAATGCACTGAAAACGGCTGAACTAATTCAAGCGGACTTGGCAAATATTGGCGTTAAAGTAAATATTGTCACCTACGATTGGAGCGTGTTTAATCAAAAACTTAATCGTAATGACTATGATTCAGTCTTGATTGGCTGGAATGCCGATAATAGTGATCCGGATAACTTTTTCTCGCCGATTATGAGTTGCGCATCGATGGACTCATCGAGTAACCGTGCCCGATGGTGTAACCTAGAAGTGGATCGGATCTTAGAAAAAGCCAAAGCGACAACATCGGAAACCGAACGTAAAGCGCTTTATCAACAAGCAGAGGCACTGTTTATCGAGCATGTACCTATGATGACATTTGCCCATGCCACACAGCTGACCTTTAAGAATAAAAGCGTAAAACAAACCCAACTGACTCCTTTTGGCGGGATTTCGTTTGAACGAGCCAAGAATATAGTGCCTGAAGGAGACTTATAATGGGTCGATATCTTTTACGTCGATTAAATCTATTTATCGCAACGAGTTTTGTTTTGATTGGTGTCTTGTTTATTACCACAGGACACTTTCCGGCTGACAGAGCTTACGCCTTGAGCGGAATTATAGCGCCAAGCCCTGAGCAACTGCTGCAAATTGAAGATGACTATCAATTAAATGGTAATCAATTCGAACAGTTTTTTGCCTATGCCCAAACGCGGTTAAGCGGAGATTTAGGTTTATCAATCACATCTCAACGCCCAGTAATTGAAGAGTTAACCCAAGCACTGCCGGCCTCTTTCGAGTTAGCTACAGTAGCTGGCTTAATCGCAGTACTGCTTGGTGTGCCACTCGGTGTACTAGCGTCATTAAGTAACCATAAAGTCACCCAACATAGCATTATGGCCATCACGCTTACAGGTTACTCCATACCAGTATTTTGGCTAGGTCTGACTCTATCATTGTGGTTTGGCGTTGAGCTCGGTTGGCTGCCTGTATCTGGACGTATCAATCTATTATATGAAATCGAACCCGTTACCGGATTTATGTTAATTGATACATTATGGTCCGATTCTATCTATCGCCTTTCGGCCTTTAAAGACGCCCTATTTCATATTATATTGCCATCGTTAACTTTGGCCGTATTGCCTTTTACTGTCGTGGTACGCATTACCCGCGCGGCCATGCTAAACATCATGGATCAACCCTACATTAAGGCTGCTGAAGCGCGTGGCTTGCATACTGGGACGATTGTTCTGCGTCACGCACTGCCAAACGCGCTCATTCCAGTCCTAAAGAACATGGGACTCATGCTGGGTACATTTGCAAGTTACGCCATGATAGTTGAAGTCATTTTTTCATGGCCTGGTGTAGGCAGCTGGTTAGTTGCTGGAATTTATCAACGAGATTATACGGTTATTCAAGGCGGCGTATTAGGAGTGGCATTGATCATCATCTTTATAAGTATCTTAATAGAGGTGCTGCATAACGCTTATAACCCGCTTAGTAGGAAAGAGCTCTATGCCGCGAATTAGAATTTACCAAGAAGACCATATTCCATCGCCTATGCAAAAGGTCTGGCAAGCATTTGCGGATAATCCATTCGCATTAATGGGGCTCTGGGCAGTATGCTGTTTGTTAACGCTGGCTATTTTTGGCCCCTGGATCGCACCATTTTCACCAGAGCAACAAGACCCGTTAGCGCTGCTGTTACCGCCATCTTGGGACGCTAGCGGTACGGTTGAGCATTTTCTCGGTACCGACGACTTGGGTCGAGATATTTTTAGCCGCTTGCTGCACGGTGCACACCTTACTTTTGGCATGGCACTCGCCATCGTATTAGCATCCTTATTGGTGGGATTCATCATTGGCTCGATTTCGGGCATGATGAAGGGGCTTAAATCATCAATTTTGAGTCACCTGCTCGATGCCTTGTTATCCATTCCGTCTTTACTACTTGCTATATTAGTCGTAGCAGTGACGGGGCCCGGATTAGAAAACGTATTTTGGGCGGTAGGTATCGCCTTAACACCACAGTTTGTCCGCGCAATCCATCAGGCTGTGCATGAAGAACTACAAAAAGATTATGTCACTGCAGCCAAATTAGACGGGGCCAATTCTGTGCAGGTTTTCTGGTATGTGATTATGCCGAACGTATGGGAAACCGTCATCATCCAAACGACCCTTGCTATTTCAGCTGCGATTTTAGACATAGCTGCGCTAGGTTTCTTAAACCTGGGCGCACAAGCACCAAGCCCAGAATGGGGAGCCATGGTGTCCCAAGGATTAGATAACTTATTAACCGCACCATGGACTGTAACCATCCCTGGTGTTGCTATTTTATGTAGCGTACTTGCTATTAACTTAGTCGGTGATGGTTTGAGATCGGCGTTATCGCCCATCAGAAATTAATACTATGCCTTTACTAGATATTCGTAACCTCACCATAGAACTTGATACGCCTCAGGGGCGAGTCAAAGCTTTGGAACGAGTCAGCTTGATGATTAATCCCGGCGAGTTGCACGGCCTTGTAGGAGAATCAGGCTCCGGTCGAACGCTGCTAGCACGTGCAATATTGGGGGTGCCGGGACATAACTGGACGATTACTGCCGATCGCATGATGTGGGATGGCCAAAACCTAATGGACATGTCCACCAAGCAGCGCCGTAATTTAATGGGCAGTGAAATAGCGGTGATATTCCAAGATCCAACAGGCAGTTTAGACCCAGCAATTTTGGTTGGCAGTCAGCTAATTGAAGCCATGCCTCAAGATAAGCAGATTTCATTTTGGAAACGCCATAAAGCGCGTAAAGCGACCGCCCACAAGTGGCTGCATAAAGTGGGTATTAAAAACGCTGAAGAGGTTATGAGCAGTTATGCTTGGGAGCTGTCAGCGGGTGAATGTCAAAAGGTGATGATCGCCATGGCCATTGCCAATCAGCCACGCTTATTAATTGCAGATGAACCAACTGACTCAATGGAGATCAGCACTCAGGCACAAATTTTTAGACTGTTAAGTAAACTGAATCAATTACACAATGTATCGATTTTGCTCATCAGTCATGAATTAGACACCTTGTCAGGATGGTGCGACCAGCTTACCGTACTGTATTGCGGCCAAGTGATGGAATCAGGCCCAACATCAGAGGTGTTAGCGCAGCCGTTTCATCCCTATACCAAAGCCTTGCTCGATAATATGCCGGATTACTCAGGTGCACTCGCTCATAAATCCGTTATGAAGACCCTACCCGGTTCTTCACCGGCCTTGCAGCACCTACCTATCGGTTGTCGACTTGGCCCTCGTTGCCCACAAGCCCAAAAACATTGTGTCAACAAACCCAGTCTATGCCATAAAAAAGGCCGCTATTTTGCTTGTCATTTCCCCTATCACAGTGAGCCATGTAATGACGACACCACTTCTTAAAGTTAATGACCTAAGCAAGAATTATTTCGCTGGTTATAAACGTTTTAAGCGCCAGTATAATAAAGCTTTATCACCCGTTTCATTTGAACTTAATCGCGGCGAGACACTTGCTATTGTGGGTGAAGCGGGTTCAGGGAAGAGTACAATTGCTCGAATTTTAGTCGGCGCTGAAATTCGAAGCGGTGGTGAGATCTTCTTTGAAGGAGAGTCTTTAGATAAACACGATCTGAAGCAGCGCTGTCGCCTGATAAGGATGATTTTCCAAGACCCCAATACTTCACTTAATCCAAGATTAACAATCGGAGAATTACTTGATGAACCGCTCAAGTTTAATACCGATTTAAGCCGTAGTGAACGAAAAGCTGAAGTAATTGATAAGCTGAGAAAAGTAGGTCTATTACCGGAACACATTGAGTTTTACCCTCATATGATCTCAGAAGGGCAAAAGCAGCGAGTGGCCGTAGCAAGGGCATTAATGCTCGATCCTAAAATCATTATCGCCGACGAAGCCCTAACCGCATTGGATTTATCTGTAAGATCGCAGATCTTAAACCTATTACTAGAATTGCAGCAAGACATGGGCTTGTCGTATATTTTCGTGTCACACAACATGAATATTATTCGGCATGTCAGCGATAAAATCATGGTACTCAAGAAAGGGGTTATGGTAGAAAAAGCCACTACAGAACAGCTGTTTAGAGCACCTCAGCATGAATATACCCAAAGGTTAATCCAAGAACAAAGCCTATTTACCCGTAAAAAATAAGTTTCCCTAACACGAGCAGTTTAGCGCTAGTTTTTGAGCGTTATTTAGCCTGAACGGATTAACTAATAGCCTGCAAACTGCTCCTACCACTGATAAAAAAGCCGATTTTCAACAAAAACGAGTGCCATTTGATGTCGGTTTAATTATCCTAGAGACAATTTTTTAAGAGAATCAAAAAATATGATCATCAAACCTAGAACCCGTGGTTTTATTTGTACTACGACCCATCCTGTTGGCTGTGAAGCTAATGTTCTTGAGCAAATCAACTTTACCAAAGCTAAAGGTAAAATCGCTAACGGCCCTAAAAAAGTCTTAGTTATCGGCTCATCAAGCGGATACGGTCTTTCTTCACGCATTACCGCTGCTTTTGGTAGCGATGCCGCCACGTTAGGTGTGTTTTTTGAAAAACCAAGTACTGAAACTAAGCCTGGTACTGCTGGCTGGTATAACTCTGCAGCATTTGACAAATTTGCTAAAGCTGAAGGCCTTTACTCTAAGAGCATCAACTGTGATGCATTCAGTCATGAAGCCAAACAAAAAGCGATTGAGCTTATCAAACAAGACTTAGGTCAAGTCGATATGGTGGTTTACTCACTCGCTTCTCCAGTCCGTAAAATGCCTGATAGCGGCGAGCTCATTCGCTCATCTTTAAAACCTATCGGCGAGACTTACACTGCAACAGCAGTAGACACCAACAAAGACATTATCATCGAAGCAACGGTAGAGCCTGCGACTGAGCAAGAGATTGCCGATACCGTTACGGTAATGGGCGGCGAAGACTGGGAGCTATGGATGCAAGCGCTTTCAGAAGCTGGCGTGCTAAGCGACAACTGTAAAACAGTTGCTTATAGCTACATAGGTACTGAACTTACATGGCCTATTTACTGGCATGGCGCACTGGGTAAAGCCAAGATGGACCTAGACAGAGCCGCTCATGCACTAGATTCTAAACTTTCAGCAACCGGTGGCAGCGCGAACGTTGCAGTACTAAAGAGTGTTGTCACTCAAGCAAGCTCGGCAATCCCAGTGATGCCGCTTTATATCGCTATGGTATTTAAGAAGATGCGAGCAGAAGGCCTGCATGAAGGCTGTATCGAGCAGATTAACCGTATGTTTAGCGAACGTCTATACAAGGCTGACGGCACTGCTGCTGATGTTGATGATTCTAATCGTCTACGTTTAGACGATTGGGAGCTTCGTGAGGAGATCCAACAGCATTGCCGCGACATGTGGCCACTAGTGACGACGGAAAACCTTGCAGAGCTCACTGATTACCGTGAATACAAAGAAGAGTTTTTAAAACTGTTCGGTTTCGGTATCGAAGGCATCGACTATGAAGCTGATGTTAACCCACACGTTGAGTTTGATGTCGTTTCAATTTAAATCACCTCGTGAATTAGCTAATACTATTCTGTATTAAAGTAAACGCCGCAATATTTTATTGCGGCGTTTTTTATTGTTTCTTACAGGCATTGACTTCATGAACGAAGACAAAAGCTACCCGCCACGGCGAATATAGCGAAGCCATGTGCTAATAAGCGAGGGCTAGGGATAGTTAACTGGCCGTTAAACACTAAAGTAATTGGAATACGGAGGGCTCAAAGTTAGGCTACAGCTCAAGCTATAAGCTTTTCCTCCGTATTCTCCGTGAAAGCGAAGCGCTTCGTGGTAAATAAGTTCTAAAGTAAAAGCCAATGCGATACACCACGGAGGACACAGAGCGCTGCGCTACACGAAGAAATCCATCGGCAGGATTAACTATAAAATAATAGCTTTGCTTTTATGCTCTCCTTCGTGGCCTTCGTGAAAGCGGAGCTCTTCGTGGTGTAGGAGCTTATTCTGCCCATAAAAAAACCGGCATCAGCCGGTTTTTTTAATGCCTCATAAGAGACTTACTTCTATTTATTCAGTAGTGCTGACTCAGCAGCGCTTACTCCGCAACAGGGTAAAGTACTTCACCCTTTGCTTTTAGCGTTGCAATTACAGCACGGTAATCGTTTTCGCTGTACTGAGAGCTTAAACGCTGCTTAAGTGCATCGATAAGGTTAGCATCAACACCTTCAGCGGCATTAACTTGCTTCAATACAACGACAGCGTAACCATTTGCTAATGCAACTGTATCAACCGAAACGTTATCTGCAGGCTGCGCCATAGCGAATGCCTTGTTTACAATCGCGCCATCGACGTCTTGCTCAAAACGTGCAAGCTTATCTTTAACGATAAAGTCGGTAGTAACACCTGAAGCTTCAACCGCTGTCATCGCATCTTGAGCTTGCTTGCGTGCCGCTTCATTAGCTTGCTCTTGCTTTAGACGGTTAGCGATTGCATTGCGCACGTCGGCTAATTCCATTGTGCCAGCCGCTTTATGAGTATTCATACGGATAACAACAACATGATTAGGCTCGACCTCTAATACATCACTGTTCATGCCATCAAGCAGGACGTTAGAAGAGAATGCTTCTTTTAGTAGCTCAGGGTTAGTGAACAGCTCTGGTGGGTTAGTACGGGTAAATTCAGCCGTAGTTTTAACTTCAACACCTAGATCTTTCGCCGCATCGACTAGTGTGTCAGGCACTTCGTAGCTGGTATCAGCTAAGACTTGCTGTAGCTCGTAGAATTTATCTACCGCTTGCTTATCTTGAAGCTGCGCAACAATCTTCTCTTTAACATCTGCAAATGGCGCTTGAGCACCTGGCTGAATGTCTAGCGCCTTAATAATGTGGTAACCAAAGTTTGTTTTCACAACATTTGAGTATTCACCTTTATTAAGTGCAAAAAGTGCTTGGTCAAACTCAGGCTCCATTACGCCTGCTTCAAACCAATCTAGTTGACCGCCTTGCTCGCCACTAAAGGTATCTTCTGATTCAGTCTTCGCTATTTCAGCAAAATCTGCACCATCTTGAAGTTGCTTATAGATGGCTTCTGCTTTAGCTTTCGCTGCAGAATCATCATCACCTAACTGCACTAAAATATGCGCAGCTAAACGCTTCTCAGCTTGAGTATACTGAGCCTTATGCTCATCATAATAAGCCTGTGCATCCGCATCAGTCACTGTCACGTCAGCAGCTAAGTCATTTGCATTAAGTTCAATGTAATCAAGACTTACCACTTCTGGGCGAATAAATTGACCTAGATTTGAATCGTAGTAGGTTTTGATCTGCTCATCGGTCACACTGATATCAGCTAGGAACGGCGTTGCATCGATAATTTTGTAATCGATATCACGTGTTTGACCTTGAAGATCCGCTAAATATTTAGCTTCACCAGGTAAAACAAACTCAGAGCCTACTAATGTCGCAACAAGCTGACGACGAGTCATATCGGTACGCATCATGTCGCGGAACGTGTTTGCTTGGTAACCTAACTGGCGCAGAATCGCTTGATAACGGTCGTTATCAAACACACCGTCAGTTTGGAACGCTGGCTCTGCCATGATTGCCGCTTTAATCTGCTCATCAGATACACGTAAACCAAGCTCAGTTGCGTTCTGGTCAAGTAGCTTTTCGGCGACTAAACGCTCTAACACACTTTGCTTAACGCTCTGCATGTAGTTGTCATCAGCTGACAGAGTGGCAAACATATCGCCTAACTGTTGCTCTAAACGACTACGTTCGTTTTGGTATGCTTGTTCTAAAGCTGAGTTGCTGATCTCTTCACCATTTACGGTAGCAGCAGCAACCTCAGTTGAAGAACCTAAATAACTACTTACACCCGTAAATGCAAAAGAAAGTATCACAAGGACTAAAATGCTTTTTGCAATGACGCCTTGTGAGCCTTCGCGAATCTTTTCTAACATCAGACTTCTCGCTTGTTGCGATTAATAAAATAAAAAGGCGCATCACTGTTTGGATGCGCCTTTTTGTAATTTAAAGGAGGAGAAAATACTTTCAAACTCCTGATAGCATAAATTTAGTGAATCCTTAATTTATGCCCTTTCTATTTGTAAAAAGCACTGCCGAGCAGTGCATTTCTACAATAGCCTTACAAAAGGCTGCATTGCTAACTATTCTTAGTTAACAGCGTCTTTTAGAGCTTTACCAGCTTTGAATGCTGGAATGTTTGCAGCAGCGATTTTGATCTCTGCACCCGTTTGTGGGTTACGACCAGTGCGCTCTGCACGTTGACGCACTTCGAAAGTACCGAAACCAACAAGAGCAATCTTATCGCCTTCTTTAAGGCCGTCAGTAACAGCGCCGATGAAAGAGTCTAATGCACGGCCAGCCGCCGCTTTAGAAATGTCAGCACCAGAAGCGATTTTCTCGATTAGTTCAGATTTGTTCATGTCATCCCCTTGAATGTAATTTGTGCGCCGCACCCAAATTCTTGTCTAGAGCGGTCTGCGGAGGCTTTTTATAACAAGCTTAGAACCAAAGTTCAAGCCTTATAGGAAAACCAAATAAATAAATTAGGATACTACTCAAAACCAGTCACTCCAAGGGCTGGAGCGACTGACTCTCCACAGACTTAGGCTACCACAGCTTTATAGCTAGGTAAGCCCTTTTTACTGTTTTTTTAAGGCAATCCTGCAATTTATTGCGTTAGTCCACGTTTTCTACGACTTCGAAGCCTTCAACTGGTCGCTCTAACGCCAACTTAAGCACTTCATCGATCCATTTAACTGGATAAATTTTCAAATCGGCAATGACGTTTTGCGGAATTTCTTCCAGGTCTCGTTCATTTTCTTTTGGAATTAGAACAACTTTCGTTCCACCACGATGTGCGGCCAACAGTTTTTCTTTCAATCCGCCAATCGGTAACACTTCACCGCGAAGGGTAATTTCACCTGTCATTGCAACATCTGCACGAACCGGATTACCCGTTAGGCTAGAAACGAGCGCTGTACACATTGCAGCACCTGCTGATGGCCCATCTTTTGGTGTCGCGCCTTCTGGTACGTGGACGTGAATATCACGCTTCTCGTAAAAGTCTGGATTAATACCTAACTGCTCAGCGCGGGCACGCACAACCGTCAATGCCGCTTGAATCGACTCTTGCATGACATCGCCAAGTGAACCGGTATAAGTCAGCTTGCCTTTACCGGGCACTGAAGTGGCTTCAATCGTTAGCAAGTCGCCACCGACTTCAGTCCATGCCAAGCCAGTAACTTGACCAATCTGGTTATTAGACTCTGCTTTACCGTAGTCACAGCGTTGTACGCCTAGGAATGACTTGAGGTTGTCTTGGTTAACTTCAACATGCTTAATACTCTTATCAAGCAAGATCTTTTTAACTACTTTGCGGCAAATCTTTGATAATTCACGCTCAAGGGCACGCACGCCCGCTTCACGAGTGTAGTAACGAATAATACCGATAATGGCACTATCATCTACTGTCACTTCTTTCGCTTTTAAGCCGTTGCGCTCAACCTGCTTCGGCAACAGATGCTGCTTAGCAATATTGAGTTTCTCATCTTCGGTATAACCCGATAAACGAATCACTTCCATACGGTCTAATAATGGACCGGGAATATTCATCGAATTAGATGTCGCTACGAACATCACATCCGACAGGTCGTAATCAACCTCCATGTAGTGATCGCTAAACGCTGAGTTTTGCTCAGGATCTAACACCTCAAGCAAGGCCGAAGCAGGATCGCCACGCATGTCGCTGCTCATCTTGTCGATTTCATCGAGCAAGAACAGTGGGTTTTTCACGCCAACTTTAGCCATCTTTTGAATGACTTTACCCGGCATAGAACCAATATATGTACGACGATGACCACGGATCTCCGCTTCATCACGCACGCCGCCTAATGCAACACGTACGTACTTACGACCAGTCGCTTTAGCGATTGACTGACCCAGCGACGTCTTACCCACACCTGGCGGTCCAACTAAACAAAGGATTGGGCCTTTAAGTTGCTTAACTCGGCTCTGAACCGCTAGATACTCTAAAATGCGCTCTTTAACTTTTTCAAGACCAAAGTGATCGGTATCTAACACGTCTTGTGCTTTGGCTAAATCACGTTTGATTTTTGAGCGTTTGTGCCAAGGCACAGACACCATCCATTCAACGTAACTTCTCACCACGGTTGCTTCAGCAGACATTGGCGACATCATTTTGAGTTTATTCAGCTCAGCAGAGGCTTTCTCTTTTGCCTCTTCAGGCATTTGTGCCTCTTCAATCTTCTTAGCTAAACTTTCAAATTCATCATGAGATTCGTCAATATCACCCAGTTCTTTTTGAATGGCTTTCATTTGCTCATTCAAATAGTACTCGCGCTGACTCTTCTCCATCTGCTTTTTCACACGGCTACGAATGCGCTTCTCAACCTGTAACAGGTCAATTTCCGATTCCATCATCGCCATTAGATATTCGATACGCTCGCTAACATTGACCATTTCAAGCACAGACTGTTTGTCTTCAAGCTTAAGTGGCATATGTGCGGCCATGGTATCGGCAAGCCTTGCAGCTTCGTCGATACCAGATAAAGAAGTTAATACCTCAGGTGGGATCTTCTTGTTGAGTTTGATGTAACCTTCAAATTGCCCAACAGCAGAACGAATAAGCACTTCCTCTTCTTTCTCAGATAAAGGCTCTGACTCTAGGTAATGGGCTGTTGCTTGGAAAATGTCATCTTGATCGATATAGTTATCAATGCGAGCACGCTGGCCGCCTTCAACCAATACCTTTACCGTACCGTCTGGTAACTTAAGTAGCTGTAATATTGACGCGACTGTACCAACGTCAAAAATATCATCGCTAGTGGGATCGTCTAACTCTGCATCTCGCTGAGCGACTAAAATGATTTGCTTACCTTGCTCCATTGCTTTTTCTAAGCAACGAATAGATTTCTCTCGACCGACGAATAACGGAATTACCATGTGGGGATAAACCACCACATCTCTTAGTGGTAGTACGGGTAGTTCGATTCGCGCATCACGCTCTGGGGACATAGCTCGATTCCGTTTTTTATGATTACTAATGAGTATATTGGGATGATTGGATAGGATTCAATGGCGAATAAAAATTATTTAAAAAAGTGTACAAAAAAGGAGCCAATTTGGCTCCTTTTCGACTCACCATCTAATTGTAGGTGACATTTTACTCAGCTGTTGCTGCTTGCGCTTCGTGATTAACGTAGATCAGGATAGGTGCTGATTCACCTTTAACCACTGACTCATCAATAACCACTTTAGCAACGTCATCAGTTGATGGTAGATCGTACATAATATCGAGTAGGATCCCTTCAACAATAGAACGGAGACCACGAGCACCTGTCTTACGAGTTTGTGCTTTAAGGGCAATCGCCTTTAACGCATCTTCTCTAAACTCAAGCTCTACATTTTCCATCTCAAATAATGCAGCAAACTGTTTAGTGATCGCATTTTTTGGCTCTGACAGAATCTGAATTAAGGCATCATCGTCAAGTTCTGACAGTGTCGCTAGTACAGGTAGACGACCAATAAATTCAGGGATCAAACCGAACTTAACTAAATCTTCTGGTTCCACTTGTAAAAGTGTATCAGAAATCGTCTTCTTGTCGGCTTCGCCTTTTACTTGCGCACCAAAGCCAATACCGGTACCAACATGGGCACGCTGCTCGATCACTTTTTCAAGCCCTGCAAACGCACCGCCACAGATAAATAGGATCTTAGAGGTATCGACTTGCAAAAACTCTTGCTGTGGATGCTTACGCCCACCTTGTGGTGGTACCGCAGCGATAGTGCCTTCAATTAGCTTAAGCAGTGCTTGCTGCACGCCCTCACCCGATACGTCACGAGTAATTGATGGGTTATCAGACTTACGGCTGATCTTATCAATCTCATCGATATAGACGATACCGCGCTGCGCTTTTTCAACATCGTAATCGCACTTTTGCAGTAGCTTTTGAATGATGTTCTCAACATCTTCACCAACATAACCCGCTTCGGTTAGCGTTGTCGCATCGGCCATAGTAAATGGCACATCAAGCACACGAGCAAGCGTTTCAGCTAACAAGGTTTTACCACTACCCGTTGGGCCGATTAGCAAGATGTTACTCTTGCCAAGCTCAACGCCATCTTTAGGGCTGGCATTTTTAAGGCGCTTGTAGTGGTTATATACTGCGACAGCAAGAACCTTCTTCGCCTTATCTTGACCAATTACATAATCATCCAAATGTGCTCTTAGCTCATGTGGAGTAGGCAGTTTATCTTGGTCTTGCTTTGGTGAAATCTCTTTAATTTCTTCTCGAATAATGTCATTGCAGAGTTCAACACACTCATCGCAAACATATACAGAAGGTCCAGCGATGAGTTTTCTTACTTCATGCTGGCTCTTTCCACAAAAAGAGCAGTACAGCAGTTTTCCGCCGTCACCGTTACCTTTGTCTTCGCCCATTACTTTACCTCTGTTTGCAGTAATTCTACTGCCTATATCTTTTGGTCACTTCTTATTTGAGCATAGCTCAGACCGAAGTAAAAATCAGCTTCGTTTTGCTATCACTGAATCGACTAAACCGTATTCAGCCGCTTCAACTGCACTCATAAAGTTGTCACGGTCCGTATCGCGCTCAATCACTGCTAAAGTCTGGCCAGTATGTTCTGCTAGCATAGTGTTTAGCTTATTCTTAATACCCAAGATCTCTTGAGCATGAATAGCGATATCTGACGCTTGACCTTGGAAGCCACCTAATGGCTGATGGATCATTACTCTTGAGTTTGGTAAGCAATGGCGTTTGCCTTCTGCACCGCCAGCTAATAAAAATGCGCCCATGCTCGCCGCCTGACCGATACATACAGTGCTCACGTTTGGCTTAATGAACTGCATAGTGTCATAAATTGCCATACCAGCAGTTACGCTGCCGCCTGGTGAGTTGATGTACAGGTAGATATCCTTATCTGGGCTCTCTGATTCCAAAAACAGTAACTGAGCAACGATAAGGTTAGCCATATGTTCTTCAACTTGGCCAACGAGAAAGATCACTCGCTCTTTTAACAGGCGAGAATAAATATCATATGAACGTTCACCTTTAGCTGTCTGTTCAACAACCATAGGAACGAGTGCGTTAAGTACTGATTCTGGCGCTTTGTGCATGATTAAACTTCCCTAAATAAAAATGGCCCGCATGAGGAACCTCATGCGGACCATTATAAATGGCTAATAGCCATTTAAGTCAAGCGATGGTTACGCGCGACCTGTAGCCTTGTTCATAAATTCTTCAAACTTGACCGCTTTTTCAGTCAAAGTTGCAGATTTTAACAAAGCTTCAACCGCTTGCTCTTCTAGAGCAACGTTGCGCATGTTCTGCATAAGTTCTTCGCTACCATTGTAGTATGCTACAACTTCACTTGGATCTTCGTATGCAGAAGCCATAGAAGCGATCAAACCTTGAACGCGTTCGTCTTCAGCTTTTAGCTCGTTAACCTTGATCACTTCGCCAAGTAGTAGACCTACTTTAACGCGACGTGCAGCTTGCTCAGTGAATAGATCAGCTGGTAGCTCAGGCATGTTCGCAGCTTGGTCGCCGAAACGTTGCATAGCTTGCTTACGCAATACTTCAACTTCACCGTCGATTAGTGCTGTTGGCAATTCAATATCGTTTTGCTCAACTAGACCATTAAGAACCTGCTCTTTAACATTCGCTTTAAGCGCTTGTTCAAGTTCACGGCTCATGTTCTTGCTGATTTCAGCACGAAGAGCGTCAATGCCACCTTCAGTGATACCGAATAGTGTAGCGAATTCATCGTTAACTTCTGGAAGGTTAGCCGCTTGAACTTCGTTCAGAGTAATAGCGAAAGTTGCTACTTTACCCTTCAAGTTTTCAGCGTGGTAATCTTCAGGGAAAGTTACTTCGATATTGAACTCTTCGCCAACTTTGTGACCTTCAACACCAGATTCGAAACCTGGGATCATACGGCCGCTACCTAATTGTAGTTCGAAATCGTCAGCTTTACCGCCTTCAAACTCTTCACCATCGATAGAACCAACGAAGTTGATTTTAGCTTTGTCACCTTCAGCCGCTGCGCGGTCAGCTACTTCAAAAGTAGCGTGTTGGTTACGTAGCGTTTCAATCATAGCGTCAACGTCAGATTCTGTTACTTCAGCAGTAGGCTGTTCAACAGTGATTGACTCTAGACCTTTTAGCTCAACTTCTGGGTAGATTTCAAAAGTAGCAATAAACTCAAAGTTTTCGCCTTCAGTTGAACCAGGAGTTAACGTTGGTGCGCCAGCTGGGTTTAACTTCTCAGCAATGATTGCTTCAACGAAGTTACGCTGCATCACTTCACCAGTGATATCTTGACGAATTGCATTACCATAACGCTTATTAATAACGCTTACAGGTACTTTTCCTGGACGGAAACCTGGGATACGGGCACGCTTAGCTTCGCTTTTTAATGCTTCTTTAACAGTGTTCTCGATCTGCTCAGCAGGTACAGAAATTGTTAGGCGACGCTCTAGGCCTTGTGTGGCTTCAACAGAAACTTGCATTTTTTTACCTCGAAATATGTCTATCGTCCTTTGCAATAGTCGAAAAATCAACTATTCAGGTATTCGTTTCTTGATCCGTAAATTTCACCCAAATGCCCATAAATACTGAAGATCGGCACAGGTATCTTTTAGTTGATAATTATCAAGACGCGACATTATAGCTATGGAATGCGCCAGAGTCGAGCCTCAAAGCGTGATTTACAGGCGTAAAAAAAGCGACCTAGGGTCGCTTTTTGAACTTCTTTACAGAATGAGTGGGGTGACTGATGGGGTTCGAACCCACGACAACCGGAATCACAATCCGGGACTCTACCAACTGAGCTACAATCACCACAAAAATGGTACGCCCGGCAGGATTCGAACCTGCGGCCACCCGCTTAGAAGGCGGGTGCTCTATCCAACTGAGCTACGGGCGCTCGGCAATGGAATTAATTCCATTTCCTGAACGGGATAACTAACGTTACACGTTAGTTTAAATGTGGTCGGTGATAGAGGATTCGAACCTCTGACCCTCTGGTCCCAAACCAGATGCGCTACCGGGCTGCGCTAATCACCGAAATTTTGAAACCTAATGTAAAGTACGTTTTCACGCTGGGACACCCTTTACTGTTTCTGGCTCTCAAAGACAACAACTTGCTGCTCGTTGAGAACGGAGCGCATAGTACCCCCACACCTAAAAGTCGTCAATGACTTTTTTCAAAAAACACGACTACCTGGCTACTTTACACACTAACAGCAGCAGCTTTAACCATTACGGATAAAATAGCCGCAATAGCGCACTCTTTTGTAATCAGCGCCTTATAAAAACTAGTTAGTAAGCCGATGAAAATAATACTAAGTGATTAACACGACATCCCCTCGCTTGTTAGCGATTTAAAAAGGCCATTCTGATACCGAGACTATAAAGTTATTATCCGTATATTAGAATTGTTTGTTAGCAGTCTAAATCAATGACACCTTTGGTCTGTCCTGTTAAAATGTCGCCGTTTTCCATTATCGCGCCGTATAAAGGACACCAACCCCAATGACAGCCCAAAACATCGATGGTAAAGCGATTGCGCAAACCATTCGAACACAGCTCAAAGATAAAGTAACCGCCCGCAAAGAGGCTGGTCAAAGAGCCCCTGGTTTAGCCGTAATTCTAGTTGGAGCAGATCCAGCATCACAAGTTTACGTCGGCAGCAAACGCAGAGCCTGTGAAGAAGTCGGTTTTGTATCGCGCTCGTACGACTTAGATAGCAGCACCTCAGAAAATGCACTTTTGTCTTTAATAGACGAATGTAACGACGACCCAAGCATAGACGGGATCTTGGTTCAGCTTCCTCTTCCTGAGCATATCGAAGAATCGAAAGTCATTGAACGTATTCGCCCAGACAAAGATGTCGATGGCTTTCACCCTTATAACGTGGGTCGTTTAGCCCAGCGGATCCCGGTATTACGCTCATGCACACCAATGGGCATTATGACACTGCTTAAATCAACCGGTGTCGATACCTTTGGTTTAGATGCCGTTGTCGTCGGTGCATCGAACATCGTTGGTCGCCCTATGTCACTTGAGCTGTTATTAGCCGGCTGCACAACCACGACTTGCCATCGTTTCACCCGTAATCTTGAAGATAAGGTAAGACAGGCCGATCTGCTCGTCGTTGCCGTTGGTAAACCTGGGTTTATTCCTGGCGACTGGATAAAACCTGGCGCTATCGTTATCGACGTAGGTATTAACCGTTTGGAAAGTGGTCAACTTGTTGGTGATGTAGAATTTGATGAGGCTGCAGAGCGAGCAAGCTTTATTACGCCCGTACCGGGTGGTGTAGGCCCAATGACCATTGCAAGCCTGCTTGAAAATACGCTATATGCTTGCGAGCAGTATCACGATTAACTGAAGGTTCTAGGTTCTAGGTTTAACAGAAGGTTCTAGGTCCTAGGTTTAAAACAAGGTCCTAGGTTTGAAACAAGGTCCTAGGTCCTAGCAAATGTTCCAGACCTAGTGACTAAAAAAGATACCAAGTTATTCCATCCATGGGATGTGGCATAAATGTTCCAAGTCTTGATGTTAAAAACAAAAAAGCCTGCATAAGCAGGCTTTTCTATGTCTGGAACTTAATGTCTGTGCTATTTATAGCTAAGAATTACTTCTTACGCCAAGTGGTCCCTTCTGGACCATCTTCTAAAATAACCCCTAATGCATTTAAGCCATCACGAGCAATATCGGCTGCTGGCCAGTCTTTTTCAGCACGAGCACGGTTACGTTCAACGATTAAGGCTTCAATTTCTGCCACTTCGTCATCAGTACCCTCACCTTTAAAAAAGGTATCAACGTCTTGACCTAAAATGCCTAGTACATCTGCCAGCTCTTTAAGTGCAACGCCTAATGCAGATGCTTTAGCCATATCGGTTAGTTTCAGGCGATTGATCTCACGTACCATATCAAACAATACCGAATACGCTTCAGGCGTATTAAAGTCGTCATCCATCGCTGACTTAAACTTAGCCACAAACTCTTCAGCCGGTGCAGCTGCAATCGTTAAATCCAAATCTTTAAGCGCGGTATAAATGCGCTCTAAGGCAGATTTAGCCTGTTTTAAGTTATCTTCAGAGTAATTAAGCTGGCTGCGATAATGACCCGATAACAAGAAGTAACGTACAGTCGCTGCGTCGTAGTGACCAAGTACATCACGGATAGTGAAGAAGTTATTCAAAGACTTTGACATCTTCTCTTTATCAACCATCACCATACCAGTATGCATCCAATAGTTTACATACGGTGTATCGTGAGCGCAGCAAGACTGAGCAATTTCATTTTCATGATGCGGGAATTGCAGATCTGAGCCACCGCCATGGATATCAAAATGAATACCTAAGTGTTTGCTGTTCATCGCTGAACATTCGATATGCCAACCAGGACGACCCGATCCCCATGGTGATTCCCAAGTAGGCTCACCTGGCTTTGACATCTTCCACAACACAAAGTCCATTGGGTCGCGCTTAGCGTCTTCCACTTCAACGCGAGCACCGGCTTGCAGTTGCTCAATATTTTGGCCAGATAAACGACCATATTCAGGGAATGATGACACACTAAATAGCACGTCGCCATTTGACGCAACATAGGCATGCTCACGCTCGATAAGTCTTTCAACCATATCGATGATTTCAGGCATATGCATTGTTGCACGAGGCTCGTTATCTGGACGCGCCATATTTAACGCATCAAAGTCACGGTGCATTTCGGTAATTAAACGCTCAGTTAATGAATCACAGCTTTCGTTGTTTTCATTGGCACGTTTAATGATTTTGTCATCAACGTCGGTAATATTACGTTGAAAATTAACGTCGTATCCGCTGTATCTTAGGTATCTAACAATCATGTCAAAAGATACAAATGTACGCCCATGGCCAATATGACATAAATCATAGATGGTCACCCCACACACGTACATGCCAACCTTTCCAGGGTGTATAGGCACAAACTGTTCTTTTTGGCGGGTAAGACTATTGTAAAGCTTCAACATTGATTATTCTCTTCAACGGCAATATTTAGAAATTAGTTGTTCAGTCTACCATTGCAAAAGTCGCTGTTCCAAGCTGTTTTCGTGTACAAAGCCTGCAAAAATGCGCAGATATAGTGCAACTAAGCAAGTTTGCGATCTTATCCCAATTTTTCACCAACGTTGCAGCAATTCTGTAGCCGTATTTAATTTCAATAACGCATTAATTAGGCAAGATAAACACTCAGTGCTTTATGGTTTTACGCAATTACGTTAGAATCCTACCATTATTAAAGCATGTTAAATGACGAGAGTTTTAAATATGATCACACTTCATACCAACCATGGCGAAATCAAATTAGCTTTAAATACTGAAAAAGCGCCAAATACTGCGGCTAACTTCTTAAACTATGCTAAAGAAGGCTTCTATGACGGTACTGTTTTTCACCGTGTAATTGACGGTTTTATGGTCCAGGGCGGTGGTTTTACTGAAGATATGGGTCAAAAACGCCCTAACGAAACAATTGAAAACGAAGCAAATAACGGTTTATCGAACAAAATCGGTACTATCGCTATGGCACGTACTTCAGATCCGCATTCAGCAACGGCACAGTTCTTCATCAACGTTGGCGACAATACTTTCCTAGACTTTAAGTCTGAGTCAGCGCAAGGCTGGGGTTACTGTGTATTTGGCGAAGTTGTTGAAGGCATGGACGTAGTTAACAAGATTAAAGCGGTTAGTACTGGTAACCGTGGCATGCATCAAGATGTTCCTCTTGAGGCTGTTATCATCGAAAAAGTAACCATCGAAGAGTAATATTGTCTCGATGCGAACTCTATTTGTGGGTGATTTGCACTTAAGTGCAAATCGCCCCGATATCACCCAAGCTTTTCTTACGTTTCTCGACACTCAACTTCACGACACCGATGCATTATACATCCTTGGCGATCTCTTCGAAGTATGGGTTGGCGATGACATCGCTGAGCCTTTTGCCAATCAGCTTGCTGATGCCATTAAACAAGCCTCAAAAAAACTGCCTATTTCCTTTATACACGGTAATCGAGATTTCTTAATAAGCACTGCATTTGCTAAACGTAGCGGCATGACACTGTTACCTGAAATCTATACCTTAGATTTGTATGGGATCTCAACCGTCATTCTGCACGGCGATAGTCTTTGTACCTTAGATAAACCTTACCAACGTTTTAGAAAATTTCGTAATATGGGCTGGGCTAAGTGGCTTTATGCGCATTTACCCCAATCTAAGCGGCTTGATATTGCCAGTAAATTACGTGCAAACAGCCAGAGCAGCAATCAACAAAAAAGCTATAGCATTATGGATGTGGAACCTGATGCGGTGCTTGGACTGCTTGACGCCACTAAAAGCCAGCAGATGATCCACGGTCATACTCATAGGCCCGCAATCCATCAACTGGGCAACGGCAAACGCCGTATTGTTGTTGGTGATTGGTATGAGCAAGGCAGTATGTTAAGTGTCAGCCAAGATAATATTGAGCTAATAGAGCTACCTTTCGGCAAGTAGTCTATCACTTGCCGTTATTTTTTCTGCTAATCCCTACTCTTGGCAAACATTAACAACATTCACTTTTAAACCTGCCTTTAAACCTACCTTTAAACAATATGGCCATGCCACTTAGCATTAAGCCGCTTAACGTTAAGCAACGTCACAATGCGTTGCAGTAACTGGCGCGCCGCTATGGAACTTAAAATCTTCATCAGCTGACATAATCAGCTCGGCTTCTATCGCAGCAAAGTGTGCCACCCGCTCACTAATATCTGTTGCTGAAATAGCCTGAGCTAAGGTTAAATAATCTTGATAATGACGCGCTTCACTGCGCAGTAAGGAAACGTAAAATTTCTTTAGCTCATCATCTAAGTGCGGCGCCAGTTTGGCAAATCGCTCACAGGATCGAGCTTCAATAAATGCGCCAACAATCAATTTATCGACCAAGGTTACAGGATCATGTGTTCTCACCTGTTTCATCATGCCTTTAGCGTAACGACCAGCACGCGCACTCTGGTACTCAATACCGCGGTTATGCATAATTTCAAGCACTTGCTCGAAATGATGGAACTCCTCTTTGATTAAGCGCACCATTTTAGCAATCAAGTCAGCACTATGAGCAAAGTCGCTGCGACCAACTAACTCAGCAGCTAATTCATTCTTCTTGCTATTGTTACCTAAGAACGTCTCTACATCTCTATCTTGGCTGTAGACAAAGTCAGCATAAGGTTTAGCCCAGGCTTGCAATACATGGCCACTTTGCTCATCAACAGCATATTTACGTACCACAAACATTGCCGTCTGAGCTGCTTTTAATTCACAGTTACAGTGATCAATCAACAGACCTTTTAATCGCTCAGGCTTTTTTGCTTCGTTAATCCAGCTATCTGGAGTTTCACATTGTAAAAAGGAATAAATTGGCGCTAATAACTGCTGTATAGCTGAGTTCATCTAGAGTCCGTCGAGGCATTGTTAATGGCACTATTTTATCAGCAAATCTCAGCACAATCCTAGCTTTAAGCCTATGCTTAATTCGACAGGCTTGACTCTTAGCAGATTTTGTTCAATAAATAGCCTTAGAGCTGTAACAAGTTCGTCTGCAGTTTGGCGAGCCAATTTAATATAAAAGTTAAATGCTAAACGAGGATAATTATAATGATATTGAATCACTTAATGGGGCTATACACTCATCCAAAGGAAGAGTGGCAAACAATTGAGAAAAACCACGAAGCACTGCGCAGTAGCTTAAGCCACATCGTCATCATTGCACTCATCCCTGCTATTTGTGCGTTTATCGGCACATCTCAAATCGGTTGGGACTTAGGTGTTGGAGAGCGTCAGTTCTTAACATCACAAAGCGCTATAATCATGTCTACTGGAATGTATTTTGGTCTAATCGCCGGGGTATTTGCCCTCGCCTACCTTGCATTTTGGATGGCAAAAACCTTTGATGCAAAACCTAGCTATACCCAAGCACTAGAGCTCGCCGCCTATACCGCTACACCACTATTTATGGTGGGTTTAGCAGCGCTATATCCTACGCTCTGGTTTATTATGGTTGTTGGACTTGCAGGCCTTGCTTACTCGGTTTACCTACTCTACACCGGCGTGCCAATTATCATGAACATTCCTGAAGAAAAGGGCTTTATTTACGCAAGCTCAATGGTAACAGCAGGATTAGTGTTACTCGTTGGACTAATGGGCTCTAGTGTGATTCTTTGGAGTATTGGTTTCGGCCCTATGTACCAATAAGCGATGCACTGTCTGTAAAAGGTTGTTCAAAAGAGTTTAAATCTAACTCTTAGTGGCGTGACAGAAAAGTAAATGACAAAAAAGCCGACATTGAGTCGGCTTTTTTAATCTCAAAACAAGCTACACATAATGTTGTAGCTTGACAGGATTTACTCGAAAGTATCTCTTAATGGCACAGTTAGGTTAAACACTAACTTGTCTTCGGTAGAGTCTTTGCTGTCGGCGCAGAAGTAACCTTCACGCTCAAACTGATAAGCTTTTTCAGCTTCAGCATTTACAAGGCTTGCTTCAACAAGACCATGCTTAACGGTTAGTGAGTGCGGGTTGAGCACTTCATCAACAGACTCTGCAGCAGCAGGGTTCGGATCGTTAAACAATCTCTCATACATACGCAGCTCAGCAGGCTTAGCAGTAGTCGCTTCAACCCAATGAATAACGCCTTTTACTTTACGACCATCGCTTGGGTTTTTACCTAAGGTCTCATCGTCATAAGTACAGAAAATAGTGGTGATGTTGCCATCAGCATCTTTTTCACAGCGCTCGGCTTGGATCACGTAAGCATTACGCAAACGCACTTCTTTACCTTGTACTAAACGCTTGTACTTCTTGTTGGCTTCTTCGCGGAAATCATCAGCATCGATAAATAGTTCACGACCAAAAGACAATTCACGCTTGCCCATCTCTTCCTTGTTAGGATGATTTGCCGCATTGATGATCTCAACTTGTCCTTCAGGATAGTTTTCGATAACCACTTTAACAGGGTTAATCACTGCCATTGCGCGTGGCGCGAATTCATTGAGTTCTTCGCGAATACATGCATCAAGCATGGCAACTTCAACCATATTATCTTGCTTAGTCACACCGATGCGCTTACAAAACTCACGGATAGAGGCTGCGGTATAACCACGGCGGCGGTAGCCAGCAATAGTAGGCATACGCGCGTCATCCCAACCTGCTACCAAGTTGCGAACCACTAAGTCATTAAGCTTTCGCTTAGACATCAATGTGTATTCAAGGTTTAGTCTTGAAAACTCATACTGACGCGTTCTGTTTGGCGCTTGGAAATCATCAAGATGATCTAAAACCCAATCGTACAGTCTACGGTTATCTTGGAACTCAAGCGTACATAGCGAGTGAGTAATGTTTTCAATCGCATCAGAAATACAGTGAGTAAAGTCGTACATTGGGTAAATGCACCACTTATCGCCCGTCTGATGATGATGAGCAAAACGAATACGGTAGATGATAGGATCACGCATGCACATAAATGGTGATGCCATATCAATCTTAGCTCGAAGCGAACACTCGCCTTCTTTGAACTCACCTAAACGCATTTTTTCAAATAGCGCCAAGTTTTCTTCAACTGAGGTATCGCGGTATGGGCTGTTCTTACCTGGCTCTTTAAGCGTGCCACGGTACTCACGAGTTTCATCACCATTTAAGAAACAAACGTACGCAAGGCCTTTGTTGATTAACTCAACAGCATACTGGTGTAGTTGGTCAAAATAGTTTGATGAATAGCGAATATCACCATCCCACTGAAAACCGAGCCACTGCACATCGGCCTGAATAGAATTGACGTAATCGATATCTTCTTTTTCAGGATTGGTATCATCAAAACGTAAGTTACATTGACCTTTGTAGTCCTGTGCAATGCCGAAGTTCAGGCAGATAGACTTAGCGTGGCCGATATGAAGAAAGCCATTTGGTTCAGGCGGAAAACGAGTTTGTACACTCGTATGCTTACCCGTGGCTAAATCTTCATCTATGATATTACGTATGAAGTTACTAGGACGTACTTCAGTGTCCACATGACTCATGGAATTCCTCTTTGCGAACGATGATTAAAGACTAAAAATGCATAATCCTACAGTTTCTGTAAAGGATCAACGGCTGAGGCTTAAAAACCTAGCTAATGGCTATAGCATAAGCACTTATAGCGAAAAAAGCAGCGAATCATCGCTGCTTTTTATTACTTGATAACAGTATACGCTATTCGCGTTATTCCGTAATCACTTTAATGCCAGGGATAATGGTTTGGGTTTTCTTACCCTTTTTCTTTAGCCATGCATAAAACACGACTAAAGCTACAGCGAAGAAGCCAATCCATAAGCTTGACTGCAATGGGTGCTGAGCAAACGTTGCACCTTGATAAAACACAGTTGCAGTGCCGTATGCCAAAGCAAATGTCCAAAGCCCTGCAAATGTTGCCCAGCGACGACCAAACTCATTCACCAATGCGCCAATAGCGGCCACACAAGGTGTGTATAGCAAGATAAACAGTAAGTAAGCAAATGCAGCAGTAACCCCAGCGAAACCAGCTTGCAGCGCACCAAAGGTTGAAGTATCCACTTCTAACTCTTCTGAAGCAGCTTCTACCGACGACACATCACCCACTGAAATCGATAACGGATCATCTGGTGCAATACCAAATAGGTTCTCAGGGATAGTCGCTAGCGCTTCGCTAAAGGTGTCACTAAATGGTGCTAACTTTTCGTCACTTGCGCCTGCATCGGAATAAAGGCTATTTAACGTACCGACTACTGCTTCTTTTGCGAAAATACCAGTAATAATACCTACTGTTGCCGGCCAGTTATCTTGCTCAACCCCCATAGGAGCAAATAGCGGAGTAACTTTTTGACTGGCGACACTCAATATTGATTCAGAGCTATCTTCATGGCCAAAAGTACCGTCAATGCCAATTGCGTTAACAAAGTTAAGCAAGGTCACGACGATAACAATGGTTTTACCCGCGCCCATGATAAAGCTCTTAGTACGCTTGCCTGTACGCGCCATCACGGTCTTGAATTTTGGCTTCTCATAACTTGGCAGCTCCATCACTACCGCGCTGCTTGAGCCCGGTAACAATGTATTGCGCAGCAACAACCCTGTACCAATGGCAGCAAAGATGCCGATGATATAAAGCAAGAACACCAGGTTTTGACCCGATTCAGGAAAGAACGCCGCGGCAAACAGTGCGTACACAGGCAGTCTTGCACCGCATGACATAAACGGCGCCATCATACCGGTAACGATACGCTCACGCTCACTGCCTAAAGTACGTGTTGCCATAATCGCCGGGACAGAACAACCAAAGCCTACGATCATAGGAACGAACGCACGACCAGGTAGACCAATTCGGCGCATTAAGCCATCAACCACAAAGGCGGCGCGCGCCATATAGCCAGAGCCTTCAAGTACAGATAGCGCTAAGAATAACGCAGCAATAACCGGAATAAAGGTCGCCACGGTTTGAATACCTTGGCCCACACCACCAGCAATAATGGTCACTAACCAAGTAGGCGCCCCTAGACTAGACATAAATGCGCCTAGATGATCAACGAAAATAGCGCCCGCAATAATATCAAAGAAATCAATAAATGAGCTGCCCACATTAATACTGAACATGAACATTAAGTACATAACAAACAAGAAAACAGGAATACCGGCAACTGGGTGCAATACGATTTTGTCTAACTTGTCGGTAAAGGTTTCGCGATTATCGCTGTTAACCGAGCTGGTAAATACCCGTTCAACGTAATCAAAACGCGTGGTTGCCACCATGATCTCAATATCTTTGCCTTGGCTAGATAATGCTTGAGAATATTGCTCGACTTCACTGGCCATTTGGCTGTTTTTGCACTTACCGCAACCTAAGCCATTAGCTAGCATAGCTAGCGCACGGCCGCGACTTAATGAGTCATCTTTAGCTAATAAGCTAGTAACACCCGCTTCGATTTCAGTGTCGTACTCAAGTATTAGCGGCGCTTCAGACACTTTACCATCTAGTAACGCAACAAATTGCTGCTTCACTTTTTCAATATCTCGCTCTTCTCGAGAACACACAGCAATGACTGGACAGCCGAGCTCTTGGCTCATTTTTTCGACATCAATATTAATGCCACGTTCAAGTGCGGCATCAATTTTGTTAAGCACAACGACTAGCGGGATCCCTAACTCACGTAGTTGCACCGTTAGATATAGATGACGTTCAATATTGGTGGCATCAACTAAGTTAATAATGCCGTCAATCGGTTGGTCAGCGAGGTATTGTTGAGCGATCTGCTCATCAAGAGAACAGTCACAGCTGTTTCCTGCAGGCAGTAGATCGTAGATACCGGGTAAGTCAGTCAAGAAGACATCTGTACCTTGCAGCGCAAATTGCCCCGTCTTTTTCTCAACCGTTACACCAGACCAATTACCGACTTGTTGATTAGAGCCAGTTAATGCATTAAATAATGTTGATTTACCCGCATTAGGGTTACCGACAGTTACGCAGTTAAATTGTTTAGCCATTCGCTTTTTCAACCTCAATAATATCTGCTAAATCGCGACGCATACATAACTTACTGCCACGGATATCCAGTTCAACGCCCGAGCCCATAGGCGCTCTGCGGATGAGGGAGAATCGAGTATTTGGGGTAATCCCCATTGAAAGGAGTTTGCGTTTTACTACAGCTGGCAAGTCTATTTGACCCACTTGAGAAATTCTGGCTACATCGCCTGGATTCAATTCACTTAACTTCATTGTGCATTCCACCTATTTACAGGCCCCGACTCTCTTTGAAATTAATGTTGATTCTAAAGGAGGCGAATAAATAATAACTTTACCTAGATCAACATTTAGGACTGTAAACGATAATAATTTTCAATTGTGTTCGCTATTATGTGACAAATCTCTCAACTAATAAACGCCTGCCTGAAGATAAACATCACCCATCTCAATACTTCCAATTAAGAATGGTTGTTATTTACACTTTTATATCACAACCATGAGCAAACCACTAAGTGTGACCGATATCACACTTTAAGAGTAAAACCCTTTAGTAACAGCAAACTCAAGTCATAAACACCCCACAATTGTTATGGGATTGTCACAGTTTTGTTCTATTATTCCATATTAGTAATTTACATTATTACTAATATTTAATTATTAAAAAATAATCGCTTTAAAGGCGAATGGGAATGAGATGATGAACAAGAACACTGGATGGTTCTCTGGCAACCTTGTGCGCCTGCTGTTAATAACGCTAGTGGCATTAAGTACAAGTGTTTTCTCCGCGCCGTGGGACGACCAAGATCCACAAGAAGTAGAAGCCATACTCGACAAAAAATTTGCCGAAGGCCAATACTCACCCAAAGGTGCAGACTCTTGCTTAATGTGTCATCGCAAGAGTGACGAAGTTATGGCGCTATTTGATGGTGTTCATGGCAGTAACGCTCAAGGGTCGCCAATGGCCGATCTTCAATGCGAGGCGTGTCATGGCCCCCAAGGTAAACATAATCGTGGTGGCAAAGAGCCTATGATTACCTTTGGTTCAAACTCCCCCGTTCCCGCTGAAAAACAAAATAGTGTTTGTATGAGTTGTCATAACGATGATCAACGTATGGCTTGGCAAGGTAATCACCATGATAATGCTGATGTCAGCTGCGCCGATTGCCACCAAGTCCATACAGGACATGATCCAATAGCAGATAGAAGTACTGAAGTGGCGGTCTGTACCAGCTGTCATACTCAGCAAAAAGCAGACATGAATAAACGCTCTTCACATCCATTAAAATGGCAGCAAATGGTATGCACCGATTGCCATAATCCCCACGGCAGCTTAGCCGATGCCAATCTTAAACAGATGAGCGTCAATGAAAATTGCTATTCCTGCCATGCGGAAAAACGCGGACCAAAGCTTTGGGAACACGCCCCCGTTACTGATAACTGTGCGACTTGCCACAATCCTCACGGCAGTGTCAATGAAGCCATGTTAACCACAAAACCTCCCATGCTTTGCCAGCAGTGTCACGCATCTGTCGGTCACACATCGAATGCCGTCTTTGGCGGCCAACCTAACGCATTTAACGCTGGACAGAGCTGTATGAACTGCCACTCGCAAGTTCATGGTTCAAATCATCCATCTGGCAAATTACTACAGCGCTAACAAGGAGTGGCCGTTATGTTTGGAATAAACAAAAATATCAACACGGGGCAGCAACTATCCATACTCGCGCTGGCAATCAGTGCCTGTATCTCTCCGGTGTTTGCAGACGGCTATGGCATACAAAATGTCAATAGAGAGAAAGCAAACACCGCTGAGTGGGAATGTAAACGCTGTAGCCTTGAATCTGGTTTTAAAGGCAGCGTCGGCGTAGGTGCTGCTTATAATGATGCATCAGATATTAATTTTGGCAATATCACAGGTACAGATACAGATGGCACCGTAGGTCACCTAGAAGCTGACTTAATCAACAAATCTGAGTCAGGTTATCAAACATCATTCGTTGCCGACAAACTAGGCTACGACACTGGCAGTGCTCGCTTAGAAACAGGACGTCCTGGGCAATATAAGCTGGCATTAGGTTATCGTGGTTTTGCTCGATACAACACAAATTATGCGCTAACACCTTATATCAATAGTGGTGATGATCTTTTACTGCCAACAAACTGGCAAGCGGGTGCAGTTACCTCGCAAATGCCAAGCCTGTTAGAAGATATCACTGACGTAGACTTAAAAATTCAACGCGATCGATTTTTAGTTGATGCGCAATACAAAAGCTCATTTTATCAAGCTGACATCAATTACCAACATGAGAAGCGACAAGGCAAACGGACATTTTCAGGAAACTTTCTCACTAATAGTGCCATGTTGGCACAACCAATCGATGACACCACCGACGAACTTGGGGCAAAAATTTACTTTAATGGTCGCGGCTGGCTCGTTGGTATTGACTCAAGCTTTAGCCAATATAAGAACGATCACACAGCCTTAGCCTGGCAAAATGCCTTTACGCCAACATTTGGCGCAGCCTATAGCGGTCAGAGTGCGGTATCCCCAGATAACAAGGCATATCGTATTGGTGCAAATGCTCAACTTGGCGGCAATGGCCATCAAATATTAATGCATTTAGGGGTAGCAAGCTTTACCCAAGATGAAGCTTTCTTGCCTGCGACAATCAATGGACCAAGCCCCGCCTTGCCAACAACCAGCCTTGACGGCAAAGTTAATACCACTGATATGAAACTCAAATACACAGGCCGTGTCATGCGAGGGCTAAGTCTAAGGGCGAGCTATGACTATTCAGATAGAGACAACAAGACGGCACTCAATGCCTACCCTCAAGTCATTACCGACAGCTATTATGCTGGCAGCGCAATCAACCCTGAGTACGATAGAACCAAGCAACAAGCCAAGCTAGGTGCTAAATACCGCTTTACGCGCGCTATCTATCTTGATGCTGGTTATCGCTATGATCACAACGATTATAGCGACTTAGATAGAGACTCTTTGCAACAAAATGGGCTGTTTGCTCGAGTGAACTACCAAATGACACCCGCTTGGAATGCTTGGTTTAAAGCTGACTTTAGCGACAGAACAGGCAGTGCTTATAAAACAGTCAACACCACTAATAGCCTGAGCAATCCTTACCTTAGAAAGTCCTACTTAGCAGACAGACAGCGTCAAGAGTATCAACTGAGTGTGAACTATAGCCCAGAGTCCAACCTCTCTGCGAGTGCGAACTTAAATGTCACTAATGACGACTACGACGATACATTAGTTGGCTTAACCAAGGTCAATACCCAAGGCTATGACATCTCTGCTAGCTATCTATTAAGCGAAGATATCATCATCAATGCTTACCTGAATCAAGATTGGCGTGATAGCGATCAAGCTGGTAGTAGCAATTTTGGTCTGCCAAATTGGTATGTCAACACCGATGACCAGTCCACCTTAGTTGGCACGGGTATCGCGTATTTACATCTATTAGATAAGAAATTGGATCTTGGCTTAGATTACGCTTATTCAGATGGTCAGAGTGATACCGAAATCACCCAAGGGCTCACCTCACCTTATGGTGACTATTTTGCCAAGAAACACAACATCAATGCCTTTGCCAAATATCAGCTTGGCGAGAAAATGGCATTACGTTTTGATTGGATATTTGAAAACTATAAGGATTCTGATTGGCTAAACCAAGGATTAACGGTCGATTCAATTCCCAACGTCTTAACGTTTGGTGACCTTAACCACAATTATAGTGCTAACTATGTTGGCCTAACATTCAGTTACCAGCTATAGCCATGTCAATTAAAAGGAATTCAAGGACGTCAATATGAAACGAGTCACTCAATCACTGCTAGCTAAAAGTATTCCTCTAACGCTAATTGCCATGTTAACCGCTTGCGGAGGCGACGATGGTTCACCGGGTAACCCTGGAGAGCCCGGTGGTCCACCAGCAAGCGAAATTAACAGTTTGGATATCACTGTAAATGAAGTGCTATTCGACTCTGGTGTAGCAACAGTTAACTATCGCATCACCAATGAAAGCGACGAACCTGTAGTGGGTATTCCATCTGCCACCTATATTGCGGCGCAACTACTGCCTCAAGGTTATACCAACGCAGGTAATGCCAGTCAGTGGCAATACTTTACCTCAGAGTCTTGCTCTAGTAGTTGTGACGGCGAATTTGTTGACCATAAAAACGGTAAGTACAGTTACACATTTAGCGCTCCGTTTAATGGCATGAACGATATTGCTTTTATTGAAGGTACAACACAACGTGTGGTGATCAAAGTTGGCGGTGACAGTTTAGCCGACGGCACAGCACTACCTATCACTAATCAATACTTAGACTGGCAAGATGAAGGCAATGAACCTGCCTATACTCGAGATATTCTCGATATGCAGAGCTGTAATACTTGTCATGATGACCTATCTTTTCACGGCAGCAAGTACAATGAAGTGGAGACCTGTGTCACCTGTCACAACCTCACTAAAGTCAACAATCCTGGCAATGTGTTCGCCCCAATGGTTCACACTAAGCACTTAACCGGATTTCCTGTATCACTGGCTGACTGTCAAACCTGCCACGCTCCCGATGAGTTACTCGCCCAAAATATGAACTGGGCTCGCGTACCGACTATGGAAGCCTGTGGTAGTTGCCATACCAATATCGACTTCCCAGCGGGTCAGGGCCACCCAACTCAAGTCGATAACAGCAACTGTGTCGCCTGTCATAACTCAGATTGGACCATGAGCGCCCACAGCCAAACAGATACAGATGCAGTGCTTGGGCAATTTAGCGCCGAAGTCATCAGCGCAGAGCTCACAGGTAATACAGTTAACTTCGCCATAAGACTGTCAAACCCGGCAACGAATGAGGTTTATACAGACAGTGCCGATAAGCTTAGCTTTATTAATGATCTGCGTGTTTATGCCAACTGGGGCATCAGTGTGGATTATACGACTCGCAGCGCTAAATCGATAAAGCTGCAAGACGCACAGCCCATATCTGGCAGTAATGGCATTTACCATTACCAAATTGCCGGACTCACCTTAAGTGCAGATCCAGCAACAGATAAAGGCACACTCGCCCTTCAAGGTAAATTATGCAGCGATGCAACTATGTTAGCTAATTGTGATGATACCGAGTCAACTACCACGATGAAGTCTAGCCATCAATTCTTTAGCGCCACGACCATTACTGAAGTTGGCCGCAGAGTCATCGTCACCAATGAGACATGTGGTAGTTGTCATGGCGATCAGCAATTGAACTATCACGGCTCTCGCAATGATCTTGAAGGTCAATGCCAAGTTTGCCACAACCGTAATATGCAAGCAGACGCATCCGCAGATAATCCTGGTGCATCAACCGCTGATTATAAGCATCTTGCCCATACCCTTCATGCAGGCTCTCGTGAGAGTTACCCTAACATCAACTACCCCGGCAATATTGGTAATTGTGCCCAGTGCCATACGTCTGATGATGCGGGCATATTAACCGCCGCCCTGCCACTTGACAGCACTGTGCAGCCACTGGCCTTTAATGATGGAACCTTCACCAGTGCAACCTCTGCTATTTGTAGCGATTGCCATTTAAGTGAAACGGCCAAATCACATATGACTCAACAAGGTGGTGTATTTAAAGGCACTGAGGCCGATGCTATGGCGGGCACTGAAAGCTGCGCAACATGTCACGGCCAAGGCGCTGCGTTCGATGTGTTAAAGGTTCACCCAATACAGTAAGAAATAGAGGCCTAGAACAGATGTTTTAGGCCTTATTTATCTGAGATAAAAAACAGTTTGTGATGTAAAACTGATGGTAAAAAACTCGCGACATAAAAGAATGGAACGCATAATTATGGATAACAAAATTAGACACTTAAAACTGAGTTTACTTGCGCTCACCGCCTCAGCCTTACTCTTTGGTTGTAGCGATGGTAACGACGGAGCTGACGGAAAAGATGGTGTAGTTGGAGTCAATATCGATTCGGCCACTAGCGTGCAGGCGCAATTTACCGAAGCAGCGGTTACTGATGGAGCTGTTACCGTGAACTTCAACTTAGAAAACGCTAACGGTGTAGCCGTACTCGGTCTAAATAAAGATTATGACTTGCGCTTTGGCATCGCCCAGCTTGCCAAAGTGAGCGAAACCATCGATGAAGTCGAGTATGACCGAGGTTATCAATGGCAAGCCTATATTAATGCGCTAAAAGAGCCTGGCACACCTCCTGCTGACACGAGCGACCTAAATCCTTCCCCACAATATCAAGCAAATGTTGAAGCTGCGAGTAATTGTGATGACTGTTTAGTCGATAATAATGATGGTAGCTACAGCTACACTTTTCAACAAAATATCGCCAACGTGACTGAACCACTCGCAATCACCTACGGTGAAGATAATACCCATAGAGCAACAATGGAGCTAAAGCTTCCCCAAGCAACGGCTAATGCACATTACGACTGGCAGCCCTCTACTGGTGCGACAACCGATATTCAAACGCGTAATGTCGTCACTATCGAAACTTGTTATACCTGTCATCAGCCTGAGAGTCTTGAGCTTCACGGCGGTCGACGCATTGCGTTAGCTAACTGTGCTAGCTGTCATACATCGACCTCTGGCGATCCAGAAAGCGGCAACAGTGTCGATTTCACTTACATGATCCATGCCATTCATAAAGGCCAAGATAGAGAAACCAGCACACCCGACGGTATGATACCAGCGCCATATAAAATTGTGGGTTACGGTGGCAGCGTGCATGACTACGGTAAAGTGATGTTCCCGCAGAAGCCTGCTGCAAACTGTGCCTCTTGCCACGTTGAAGGCGAAGGCGCACCAGCAAATGCAGACTTGTTTAAAGCTGACTTAAGTAACACAGCTTGTATTAGCTGTCATACAGAGAAGCCATCTCAAAACCATAGCAGTACCAATTGCGTAGCTTGTCATAACTCAACCGACACTTACCCGGGTACAGGTAGTGCAGAAAAACGTCACGGCGATGTGTTAAAGGCATACGTTGACGCCAAAGCCATGGGCGTTATGTTCAGTAATGTCGGCCTTGACGGTAATGGTAAACTCACATTTGACGTTCAAATTCAAGATGCTACAGGCGCTGCAATAGGCTCTGAGTTTATCGAAACTGGCACCCGCGTAGTTGTAGCCTGGGACACTAACAAAGACTTCCCAGCCTATAGCGACGCCTCATACAGCCAGCGTCGATTCAAGCTATCAGACGGCACCTATGATGCGCCAACGAAAACCTTCACGATTGTGGGTAGCACATTTGATATGCCAGTAGATGCTGATGGAAAGACCTTTGAACTTTGGTCAGCAATCGAAGTCTGCTTCAATAATGGTGGATATGCAGTAGCAGAAATCGTTATGACAGCATGTTCAGATAAGACTCGCTCGGTAGCGGTTAAAGAAGCGCCTTATCAATTTGTTTGGTCCGGCACAGGAGTCGATGACACTATGCAGGCAGCTATGCGCCGCTCGATTATCGACGCAGCAAAGTGCCAGAGCTGTCACAATCAAGAAAACTATCATTATAACAACGGCTATAACTGTCAGACCTGCCATACATCAGATAAGCCGACCAAAGAATCTGTTAGAAATTCTGGCGAATATGACAAGGCGACAAGTTATGCCTTTAAAACCCATGAGGCTGAAGGTCATTACCTTAAGTACGCCGGTGTTCATTCAGGTACCGTACTAAAAACTGATTGTACAACTTGTCATACCCTCCAAGAGGAAGACGTTGTTGGCATACAACTAGGCCGCGCTCCTGATAGAGTATGGAATTATCCAAACCTTGAAACCAAAGAACAAGCCGGTATTTGGGTGTCTTCCGATGCAGGCGCGTGCTTAAGCTGTCATCAGAAGTACTTAAGCGACTCAGGAGCAAATCATATCGTTGCCAATGGCGGTATTTTAGATGGTATGAGCGCTGATGATGTAAGAACTCGAGCTGCAGAAGCATGCTCTACCTGTCATAATCCAGCGCAGTTAATGCAGATCCACGGTAACTAACTGTCGATGTGATTAATACTCGCTAAAGTAAAACTAAAAAGAGGCTACGGCCTCTTTTTTATTGCCCTCTCACCGCTTCGACAAACAATAAGCTAAACAACAAGCTGATTGATTTAACATTAGCACCAACAAGACTCAACTCAACACAAACATCAAACACTCACTGAATAACATTCACCCCCTACAATGTAAAAATTTGGTTAACCATCAAAGCAAAACCATGGCGGCATGTTTGATTCAAATCAATTTCCTATACAAATTAACCTAATTGCTTAAGTCTAACTTAAGCTTTAACTGCTCAAAATTAATACAGGCTTAAAGCTGGCATTAGACTCGATATAACTATATGTAAATAATGGGTATTAACATAATTTAACACCCTATTATTCAGCGGATGACTCAGTTCACATTTAATCCCCTCACCTCAAAGTCAGCTACCTCTTTTGAGTAGGATCGTGTTGAGGAAGATCCTCATGCTAAAAGAGGTACAAACCTCACAGCAGATATAACCTATGCAGGGAATAAAAATGATGATGAATCAAAATAAAATTAAACATGCTGTCAAATCAGCCATTGGCCTAAGTATGCTCTCAGTAGCACTTGTCGGTTGTGGTAGTGACGGCAAAGATGGTGAAGACGGCGAAAATGGTAATATAGGAGTCGATATCCAGCAAGCCACAAGTTTGCAAGCGAGTATTCTCCATGCCACTGTCACTGAAGGCATTGTCGCCGTTGATTTTGAGCTAGAGAACGCCAATGGTGTTGCCGTATCAGGCTTAGAGTCATTCGATGACATTAACACCTTGGGCTTTGGCATCGCTAAGCTTGATGCACTGCAAAAGCGCGATATGCATGCTGTAGGCCAGCCAGCTACGCCAGAACAGTATAAAGGCACAAAGCCTACTCAATGGACCAGCTATATAAACACAGTGAAGAGCGCTAATTTAGAGCACATTCCAGAGGGTTATAACCATCTCGCTGGCAACCAAATTCAAGCTAATATTGAGACAGGCTGTAAAACAAAATGTATTGAGGTACTAGAGCATGGCACCTATCGCTATACCTTCTCAAAAGCACTGTCAGAATATGAGCAGATAGAAGCGGTCAATACTGAGTTTAATGCTGAGCTGACACACCGTATCACATTAGAGCTAAAACCAACGAGCACGTTTAGCGCTGCCACTCTGGTTAACACCCACTATGATTTTGTACCAGCACTCGATCGTGCAGCTAGAGCTGATGAAACACGTAATCTCGTTGATCTACAAGAGTCATGTATTCGTTGTCATAGCGATGACTACGGGCACGCATGGGCACCTAAGCTATCAATGCATGGTAGCAAGCGTATCGAAATTGAAAACTGCGTAGTCTGTCACACGACCTATTCAGGTGACCCAGAAACCGGCGCAACAATTGATTTCGGCTCAATGCTGCATCGCATCCATGACGGCACTTACCTCATGGCCGGTTACGGCGGTAGCGTGCATGATTATACCGATACCACCTTCCCGACAGATATGGGCAATTGCCAGACCTGTCATATCAATGAGGAGCACTCGCCAGCGCAAGCCGAAAACTTCCAGTTCCATCGCCAAGAAGCCTGTGCATCGTGTCACATGGCTGACTTCAATCCTGTTGATAATGCCGAGTGGTTAACTCCACCAGGAGAAAGTAAAGATCGTGGTTTTGTCGGTAACTACTTCCACTATTATGCAACACCAGAGAACGATGGTGTAGAAGGTGCAGATGTACGTGGCGTATTTGAAAACCAGTCCTGCTCAAGCTGCCATGCTGACGATAGTAACCCACAAGGCGCAGCTATATTCCATATGGCACATACCCATACACGTGAGCAAATCATCTCTGATATAGACTTAGAGTTAACTAACGCCACTCTGGCTGTTGGGAATGAGGCTAGTGTCATGACATTGACACTAAGTCATAAAGGCTTGGAAAGTCTGTTTGCCGATAGCGTTAGCAATGTTTGGTTAACAGCAGCAGGTGAAGCTGATAAGGATTTCACTAGTGACGTGGCTAATAACCAGTCTCGCAAAGTCTGGGATCTGATATCGAATGCCAATGTTTCAGCACAAGAGTCAGCATTCACTACAGACTTCACTATTGAGAATATCAAAGCCAATGACTTTGGTCTCGCGCATTCAGGTATGCTTATGGCGAAAGCGATTGTATGTACCGATAAAATGAGCCAAATGCTCACTTCTTGTGACGTGGCTGCAGGTGATGAGAATGAAATTGAACGATTAGAGGTCACTTTAGTTGCTGAAGGAACCGTGTTTGGTACCACTGAAAGCCGTCGCCTTGCAGCTTCAGAAGCTAAATGTATTAGCTGTCATGAAGGTGAATTCGATATCAAAGCCGTCCACAACCGTAATAGCAACCCATCAGATTCCGGATGTGGTGCGTGTCACTCACCCGTTACAGCGACCACTTTTACTGACGGCAACTGTGCAAGCTGTCATAACAGCAATATGACGATGTACCTAAACGCAACATCTAAGCACACGCCAGGTGATATTCAACCATTCCGTCAGCTAAATAATACCCTCGATTATCGTAATCTTGTACATACACTGCATGCCAGTAAGCGTACAAAGTCGTATGGTGATAAAGATGTAGATTCCATTACCTTCCCTAACCATTATGGTGACTGCTCGACTTGTCACGATAAAGGCCAGCTGGAGATGAAAGGTCTACATAGTTTACCGGCAACAATCACAGCAAGAGAAGGAGCGACTGAGCGCGGTGATGCCGTCGAGTTCTCGCCTATAGCAGCAACTTGTGCAGGCTGTCATACCAAAAATAGCAATTCACTAAAGGGACATGTTGAGTCTAATGGCGGTGTATTTGGCGCGCCACTAGGCAGCTATACAGGCGGTGAAAGCTGTGCAACTTGTCACGCTGAAGGTAAATCTTTCGGGGTAGACAAAGTTCATCCAACTAACTACAAATAGTCTTTAGCGTCCCCGTTATTAACGGGATAGCAGACTTAACTCCACAGCAAAGCGAGAAGTTTATCTTCTCGCTTTTTTTATGTCTAAAATACAATCAAACACGAGCGTATTGTCGCCACTATGTATCGGTAGCATAACGAAAAAACATCCAAGTAAAGAGGTGAAAACTTAAGCATCAACCAAGTAACATTTACGTAACGAACGACGTTTCATTTGCGAGCGATTCTTAATCGATAATTAAAAAAACCCTAAAAACACTGTTTTTTGACTACCTATAAAGAAATAGTCAGATCTCAATCACATAAAGCGGTTAAAACACCTGCTAATTGCTGCCCGCTTAGTTAGCCTTAGAGTTGGAAATAAAATTCCACACACTAATTGCTGCTAAATGAGAGTTGTTCTCATATAAGACTTGCAATTAGTGATGATTAAAAACTATTGCAGGGACAAAAAATGATGAACAAATTTAATCTAAGCGCTGCTTCAAAAGCATTGCTTACAGCTGGATTGCTATCACTAGCAATGACAGGTTGTAGCGGTGATGATGGTAAGAACGGTGAAGATGGTAAGCCAGGTCCAGTTGGCTCTCCTATTGGTGAAGTATCACAAGTTAAAGCTGATATCACTTCAGCAAGTGTGAGTGAAGATGGCTTCTTAACAGTAAACTTCAATCTAGCTGATGCTAATGGCGCAGCTGTATTTGGTTTACAACAAAACGATATCGGTGCAGTTTCATTTGGCCGCATGGGCAATGAAGACGAAGTTGGCACGACGGATATCGAAGGCTCTCCAAGAGAAGTCTGGTTAAGCTACTTTAACAAAGACAAAGGTGAAGGCCATTACACGGGTTCTTCATACTTCCAAGGTAAAAACTGTGAAGATTGTCTAACAGACAATGGCGACGGTAGCTACACACTAGTATTAAACAAAGCCGTTGATACTTTAGATAAATATGCTTATGACGCAGAAGCAACTAACGGCCTTTATTTAGGTGTTAAATCAGCAAACGATGCTGGTTCAACACTCGTTGATAATAGCTTCTTCTATTGGCAGCCGAGTTCTGATACAGCTCAAGAACAACCAAAAGCTGTTATTGCAAATGAAACATGTCAATCTTGTCACCGTCCAGGTCAAGATGGCTCATTAGCGATGCACGGCGGCAAGCACGTTACTCTTGAATCTTGTACTTTCTGTCATGCTGATTACAACACGTACATGAAGCAGGACAAAGATGAAGATGGCAATGCTGTTGGCGAAGCATATCAATTCGATGGTTCAATCAAGGGCATGGCTCACGATATTCACAGCCACTCTTACTATAACGGTATCTACCCACAGTCGGCTTCAAACTGCTTAACTTGTCACCAACCAGATGACAATTCAGTTAAAGCAACTGCCTCACTAACAATGGCAGATGCTTGGAAGGCTGATCTTGATACTGCAACCTGTATGAACTGTCACAACAGCCCATACGCAGTGCCAAGCTGGCATTGGGATGGCGATAAAATTGCTGAAAGTAAAGAGAACTGCGTAAGCTGTCACAGTAAAGAAACCAAGGGCTACCGAGGCGCTGAAGAAGGCCATTACTCTAAAAATAACAACGCTCAAGCAACTGAGCTTAAAGTTGTTTTCAACAGTATGACCTATGCTAAAGATGCTAAAGGTGTTGACACTATCACCGCTAATTTCAGCGTAAAAGATGGTGAAGAATTAGTACCGTTCGATCAAATCGACAAACGCCCATACAAATGGGGCGGCTTCAACAGCGCTATCGTTGTAAACGGCGTACTAACCGATGACTTCCTTGTGAATTACCAAAAAGTCGGTTGGAATAAATTAACAGCTAATGAAGATGACACTATCACTGCAGTAATTACTGCAGACGATTTCGAAATTGAGCCAATCATCACAGCTAATGCAACCATTACCCTAAGTAGCCAATTACATGTTTGTTATAGTGGTAGCGGTGTTCGTGCAGCCTGTGAATACGAAGTTGGTAAAAATGACGATGGTTCTGTAGCAACGGACATCTATGGCAATCCATCGACTGGTGATGGCAGTAACTCAGCTGATGCTCTTAAAGGCCAAGAAGCTCCTTACCTAGTGTCTGATACCTTCTATTTCAACAAAGATGGTAGCAAGTGGCAGGACACAAGCCCTGCTAAGAAAACCAGCCCACGTGCTCAACACGCTGAAATGAAAGCATGTCAGCAGTGTCATACCACGTCTATCACTCACCGTTACACCAACGACATGGATGGTTGTGCATCTTGTCATAACGGCACACGTGATAAGAAAAGTACTGGCTCTTCGAACTTAGCTTATATCGTTCACAGCAAACACTATATTTCTGATTCTAATGCAACTCCAGAAAAACCAAGCCTATTCTTCAAGAAAGCCGAGTGTCAAGCGTGTCACGGTGAAGATGGTTTCTCGCTAAGCAAAATCAAAGCTGATGCGACGCCAGTTGCATTTGGTAAGGTTCAGGATGGTGTAAATGCGGAAGGCAAACCTATCTATACCGATGAGCAACTTGTTGTTTCTCCACAAACAGCGGCTTGTGTAAGTTGTCACCAAGCACCATATGCATTGGATGGTTCAGCTGCTTCTCACATCCAATCTATGGGCGGCATCTTAGTACAAGAAGGCGTTTCTCTAAGTACATTGGGTATTCCTGCTTCAGACTACGATAAGCTAGATGTACAAGAGACCTGTGCGACTTGTCACAATGATAGCCAAATATTAGAAGCGCATTCTAACTGGGGTAAATAACTACTTACTAGTTATGCTCATAGTTAACGTGTAATACGAAAAAGGGAGGCTAAGCCTCCCTTTTTAATAAGAACAGCTTCCAGTAAGCTTTAAAAACTATTACACACTAACCATACACATAGGCTCAAGCTTGTTAACTTTTCGTATATCCGCCCCCTCCTCTTTATACCTCTTTAGAAATAGACAGATCTAGGTCACATCTTGGCACCTGTTATGCAGATTTTAACCCTACATTACGTTAGCCTTTCATTGGGGAATCTTATTTCCAGCATTGACTTAAAACGGAAATTAAAAAATTACAGTCGGCCTCGCTAAATTGAGCCACACGTTTAAGACAGTGCCAAACCTATGCAGGGAAAAAATGATGAATACTAACAAATCTAAAATAGCGCTGCTTCTCGCAGCTGGTGCTGTCTCTATGGCCTTAACAGGCTGTGGTGGCGACGATGGTAACGACGGTAATCCTGGCAATCCAGGTGGCCCCGCTGCCGATGTAATCAATGTACTTAATCTAAAAGTGACCGATGTCACTTATGCCGATGGCGTTCCGACAATCAATGTGTTTGCGACAAACGAAGAAGACCTACCTGTTGTAGGTTTAACTGCGCTTGAAGTGAAAAATGTCGCTCAACTTATCCCACAGGGCGCTACTGGTGCGGGTAATCGAGCCCAATGGCAACCGATAGGCTCTCAAAAACAGTTTGAAGATCAAAAGAACGGTAACTACCGCTTCACTATCGATAATATCAAGGTTGAGAAGTTCAATGCTGAACTGACTCAGCGCTACAACGTTATCGCCAGCGCTTCGACGCTAGCTGATGGTGCAACTACAGTTCCGCGCACAGAAATTTCACAAGATTTTTCTGGTGAAGGCTATGAGGCACTTTACACTAAGAATATCGTTTCTCAGCAAACCTGTGAAAAATGCCACGCAGAAGGTGAGCCTCTGACTCGTCGTCATAGCACTTATATCAATCAAGAGAGCTGCGCAACGTGTCATGATAGTGGCAACTATGGCATGGAAGAAGAGAAGCATTGGAATCACTTGATCCACAATATTCACAACACCGACAAGACATTCGAAAGCAAAGGCTATGTTTTTGATGGTGTAAAAGCTGAAGCACTTATCCAAAATAACTGTAAGTCATGCCACGTTGCGCCAGAAGAAGGCAATACAGAACTAGCTGAATGGGGCAACTGGTCAAGCGTTCCAACCATGGAAACCTGTACTAGCTGTCACAGCGATATCGACTTTAAAGCGGGTCAAGGCCACTCTCAGCAAGCTGACAACTCAAACTGTATCGCGTGTCATAACGCCAGCTGGACAGAAGAGTTACATACCTCTGACTTTACTCAAACTAAGGCGTTAATTAACCAATACGGTATTGAGACTACTTCTGTTGTCGACCCAAAAACCGAAAAGGCCACTATTACTATCCAAGTCGTTGATGCTAATGGTACCCCTATAGATATCAATACCATAAAGTCTCAGATCCAACGTATTGATATCATGACGAACGTAGGGCCAAATAACGTTGCCTTAAGTTATAACGATAAAGATAAAGTAACCGCTATTAAAAATGGTGTTGCTGTTTCTGAAGATAGCATTGTCGACGGTAAGCTAGTTTACACTACCACGGAAACCTTACCTTTCGGTGCTGCCAAAACTGACACAGATACCGCTGTGACCTTCGTTAACTGGGCTATGTGCTCTGAAAACGGTCAATTTGTAGATTGTACCGATCCTGCATTTAATGGTGGTGATGTAAGCAAATACACAGGCATGAAAGCAGATATGGCCTTTGCAACTTTATCGGGTGAAAAAGCAAGTACTCGCCATGTGGATTCAGTTAACTTTAGTGCCTGTGCTAATTGCCACGGTACAGAGTGGCAATCCCAATACCATAAAGGGACAAATAGCCCTGGTTTGGTCATGTCAGAGCAACTAGCCCATAGTAATGATGCTGATGGTAAACCAATTATTGGTCTAGATGGTTGTGTGACGTGTCATACACCAGCAGGTAGTTATGCTAGTGGTTTTAACAAAGGCGCTTTAGAGATGAAGCTTCATAAAACCCATAAAGAAAAAGCATCTCATGACCTGATCGGTGGTAAGTGTACCCAGTGTCACACTAGCTTCAATCTTGATGCTTTCAAGAAGAAAACTCCTATGGCGACTAACTCTGTAAAAGATGATTATTGGGTGTGGACAACAACTGGCTATAGCAGCCCTGTTACCGCGGTTTGTACAACCTGTCACGTTATTGGCGAGCCATATGTAAAACTGACTGAAAAGCACATAGAAGACAACGGTGGTTATTACCAATCCGGAGATAAACTTCCAGTGACAGAAAGCTGTTTCTACTGCCACAAGCCAACTGCAGACGACCACACTTCGATCAAGATGTAATTTGCGCAACTCTTATCAATGACTCAAGTAGTTAATAAGAGTTACTGAGTTTTGAAAAAAGGGGGAGGCCTCTCCCCCACTTTCTCTTCAAAATTGTGCAAATTTAGGAAGCTATTATGAAGATCACTAAAAAATTAAAAAACCTACTGCCAGCCTTGATGGCGACGGCGGTACTGTCACTTGGTTTCGCTCAGACGGCGACTGCGTCAAAGTGGGACGCCAAGATGACGCCAGATGAAGTTGAAGCCACTCTGGATCAGAAGTTTGCTGAAGGTAAGTACTCACCAAAAGGTGCTGATTCTTGCCTTATGTGTCACCGCAAGTCTGAAAAAGTAATGGACCTGTTCAAAGGCGTTCACGGCTCAGTAGATTCAAGCAAGAGCCCAATGGCAGGCCTTCAGTGTGAAGCGTGTCACGGCCCTATGGGTAAACATAACCGCGGCGGTAACGAGCCGATGATCGCTTTTGGTCCAGATTCAACTCTGGCGCCAGAGAAGCAAAACAGTGTTTGTATGAGCTGTCATAAAGACGACAAGCGTATGGATTGGAATGGTGGACACCACGACAATGCTGACGTTGCTTGTGCTTCTTGTCACTCGGTACACACTGCTAAAGATCCTGTTCTTTCTAAAAATACTGAAATGGAAGTGTGTACTAGCTGTCATACTCAGCAAAAAGCTGACATGAACAAGCGTTCAAGCCATCCAATGAAGTGGGCGCAAATGGTGTGTAGCGATTGTCATAATCCACACGGCACCATGAGCGAGGCCGATCTTGTTAAGCCTAACGTTAACGAAACTTGTTACTCATGCCATGCGGAGAAGCGCGGCCCAAAACTGTGGGAGCATGCACCCGTTACTGAAGACTGTGTGACATGCCACAACCCACACGGCAGTGTAAATGAAGGCATGCTAAAGACTCGTGCTCCACAGCTTTGTCAACAGTGCCACTCATCGGCTCATAGCGGTCAAGCGCTATTTGGCAACACTGAACAAGGTTCAACTGTTGGCGGTAACGCAATGACTGGCGGACGTAGTTGTTTGAACTGTCATAACCAGATCCATGGTTCTAACCATCCATCTGGCCAACTATTCCAGCGCTAACGGAGACGAGAAGATGAAATTCAAATTAAATTTAGTCACGCTCGCTTTGCTTACCAACGCCGGAATGTTTATGTCTGGTGCAGCTATCGCAGCTGATGGTTATGGCATTCAAAATGCGAACACTGAAAAAGTAAAATTCGACAAGTGGGTATGTAAAAACTGTAAAGTCGAAAAAGGTGTATCAGGCACTGTTGGTATCGGCGCAGGTTATAGCGACAGCGATGATATTCGCTCCGCGAATGCCTTTGCAACTGAAGGCGGCTTTGTCGGTAAAGTTGACGCTGATGTGAAATACACTGGCGAAAATGGCTACCAAGCCACTATCGAAGCTGACAATTTAGGCATGGAAAATGGTCGTGCCGAGATTAATGTCGGTAAGCAGGGTCAATACAACTTGAACCTAAATTACCGTCAAATCAAAACTTACAAAACCGATGAGGCGATGAGCCCTTATCAAGGTATTGGTGGTGATAATCTAACGCTTCCTGGCGATTGGGTTCATGCGGGTAGCACACAAGACATGACCAACTTGTCTTCAAGCTTAAACCCACTTGAGCTTTCACTTAAACGTGAACGCGCAGGCCTAGGCTTTGACTATACGTTTTCAAATGAGCAAGGTGAATCACTATGGAGCACCTACGTTAATTACCAGCGTGAAGACAAAACCGGTCTTAAACAAGCTTCTGGTAGCTTTTACAACCAGTCAATGATGCTTGCAGAGCCTGTTGATTACACAACAGATACTGTTGAAGCAGGCGTTCGCTTCTCTGGTGACAACTGGTTTACTTCGGTTAATTATAACGGCTCTATCTTCAAGAATGAGTATAGTGAACTGTCGTTTGAGAATGCGTTCAGCCCAACCTTTGGCGCGCAAACAACCGGTTACATGTCACTTGATCCTGATAACGAAGCGCATACTGTTTCGGTTCTGGGTCAATATGTTGCAGGTAGAACCGTGATGAATGGCCGATTCTACTTGGGTCAAATGACTCAAGATCAAGACTTCAGCACATCAGGTTACGGCTATCAAATGCCAAGCGAATCACTAGATGGGCGAGTTGATACTCAAGGTGCCACCCTTAAGATTGTATCTCGTATTAATCGTCAGCTACGTTTAAACGCAAGTTATGATTATAGCGACCGTGATAACAAGACCAATGTTGAAGAGTGGACGCAGATCAGCATCGATTCTACTACGGGTCAAGCGGCTTACAATACGCCATACGACATCACCACTCATAAAGCTAAGCTGGGTGCAGACTACCGTCTAGCTCGCGGCCATAAGCTTGAAGGTGGCTTTGACTACCGTAAGGATGAGCGTAGCTATTCAGATCGTGAAACCACTGACGAAAGCACACTTTGGGCTAAATACCAGCTCAGTGCATTCGCCAACTGGAACATGTGGATCAAAGGTAGTTACGGTCAACGTGATGGTTCTAAGTATCAAGCGTCTGAGTTGACATCTGATGAGTCAAACGACCTACTGCGCAAGTATAACCTTGCCGATAGAAACCGTACTCAAATCGAAGCACGTGTTACCCATAATCCAACTGATAGCTTAACGCTAGACTTTGGTGCTCGTTATGCGCTTGATGATTATAACGAAACTCAAATCGGTCTGACCGAATCGAAAGATATGAGTTATGACGCTAGTGTCAGTTACCTAATCAATGATGATATGACAGTAACGGCTTTCTATAACCGTCAGAACATCGATTCAGATCAAGCAGGTAGCACTAACCTTGGTGCACCAAACTGGTATGGTGTAGTTGAAGATCAATTCGACATTATCGGTGCAGGCTTTAGCTACAACAACTTGATGGAGCAAAAGCTACGTCTAGGTGTTGATTACACATACTCAGACTCAAACAGTAACACTCAAGTGACTCAGGGTATTACCGGTGACTATGGTGATTACTACGCTAAAGTGCATAACGTCAATGTTTACGCCTTATACAAAGCAACAGAGAAAATGGATCTGCGCTTAGACTATAAGATGGAAAACTATAAAGACAACGATGCAGCCAATGACATCGCAGTAGATGGCATTTGGAATGTGTTGAGCTTTGGTAATAACAGCCATGACTATAATGCACATTTAATCATGTTAAGCGTGAGTTACCGTTTGTAATTCAAGTATCAAGTAAACCTCGGTACATCCAAAAACCCGCTTAATGCGGGTTTTTTATTGTCTGAAATAAATGAACTCAAACAAATCTAGCTCAGCCATTACTCTTCCATAAGTGCTTATCTACCACGAAGCGCTTCGCTTTCACCGAGTTCACGGAGAAAAAGCTTAAAGATAAAACTCAACGAGCTTAGCTTTTGCCTTTCTTCGTGCCCTCTCTGTCTTTCATGGATAGCCACTTTTGCCCTAATACTGTTTAGCTAGTGCAGAAAATATAGAGTGATAAGTCAGCCCAAACACCGCAAACAATTAAGTGAAATCCCAAACAATTAAATGAAGTCTAGAACAATTGAGTGAGCTCGATCACCTCAAAGATAAAAATTCGCGCTAAAAGCTCGCTTCATCTCCATTCATCTTGAACTTATCCCTGCTTTAGTAGATCTTAATATCATTATATTCATCTAAAGAATTATCATGACTCGTTCAACAACTTTGTATAAAGCCGCTCTTCTATCAATCTTTATTGTGCCGCTACCCGCCTTTGCCATGCAGTCTGACACGACCAATGTGCTACTGCTTGCTATCACACTTGGTGGCTTTAGCTTCTTTAACCTACTACTCAACGGCCTGTTTTATTTTACTGGTAAATATCACAGCCGCGACTTTGCCAGAATGCACACCCTGATTTCGATTATTCCTGCCATTATCGCGTTATTTATCGCACTGATTTATTTTGATACTGCAGGCGCTATTTCAATGAATATTGGTGTCATTATCGCCAGTATCGGACTCAGCTTATTGCCTCTCCAGCTAAATCTATCAGCGACTAAAGCACCAACTAAAAACTGCGCGCTTATTATTGCGCTTGCCGCAATAGCACTATTAATCGCGGCTTATTACGTCACACCCGTCGCTATTTTTGCTATCGCCTGTGCCCATGTAGCCTTGATTAGCCAAGCCGATATTAAAGTGAAGTTCTTAAGCCTATCGGCACTTGCTGTTGGCTATGGTTACTTAGGCTATTGGGCTTACCAAATCATTCAATATAGCTAAGCAACTAGCACTAAAAGCAAAACCAAAACCAAGATAAATACTATGCCTAACGAACCTAGCTTCACACAGCTCCAAGCAGATATTGCGCGATGCCAGATCTGCGCGAAGGTTTTGCCGCTTGAGCCCAAGCCTATTGTTCAGTTAGGCAAGCAAGCCAAAATCCTTATTGCAGGCCAAGCTCCAGGGAAAAAAACACATCATAAAGGGCGACCTTTTGATGATGCTAGTGGCGAGCGCCTGCGCACATGGCTTGGCGTCACTAAAGCGCAGTTTTACGACCCTAACTTGTTTGCCATATTACCGATGGGGTTTTGTTATCCGGGTAGTTATTCAGCTTCTGATAAAAAAAGCGGCGATAAACCGCCCCGCCCAGAATGCGCGCCAACATGGCGCGCCGATGTATTGAAACAACTTGAGCAGATAGAGCTCACTCTAATAGTTGGAAAATATGCTATTGAGTGGCACCTAAAGCAGAAGCTTAGCGTCACTGAGTCGGTAGCTAACTGGCAAACATTGTGGCCAAACACCTTAGTGATGCCCCACCCCAGCCCCAGAAATAATATTTGGCTTAAGCGTAATCCTGATTTTGAACAGCTGATTATTCCTCAATTACAAAAGCGGGTTGCGGCATTAATCGCTACAAGCTAACCGCGGTGGACAAATGCCTACCAAGCTCACAAATAGCTTAAAAACTAATGCAACATTTCATCTGTTTAAGGCACTGTAGCAACACATTACGCCAATAAGTAATAGATAGCCCTTTCATCGTTTCAGTGAGGATAAACGTGTACTTTCTAGATGGTTCTTTGGCACGGCAAATCGTTAAGCGCACCATGAAAATCATAGGTCACAATATTAATGTGATGAATAGCCATGGAGTGATCTTAGGTTCTGGTGAGCTTCACCGCATCGGTGCAATACATGAAGGGGCATTACTTGCTATAAGCCAAAAACGTACCGTTGAGATCAGTACACATAGTACAGGTACGCTACAAGGCGTAAAGCCAGGTATCAACCTGCCACTACACCACAAAGGTGATATTATTGGCGTAATAGGCATAACAGGCGAGCCTGAAGAGTTGCGTAGTTATGGTGAGCTACTCAAGATGACCGCCGAGATTATTGTTGAGCAAGCCAATACCATAGAACAAGCACAATGGCAGTCTCGGCAAAAAGAGGAGCTGATCATTGAGCTGATTAAATCTGAGGGGGCATTTACTTCGTATCAGCGAAACTGGGCCTCACAGCTTAATATTGAACTCAATGCACCGCGTGTTGCTGCAGTTATTCAAGTACAGGCCGACGAAGAGGAAACCACAGCTAACTCGATGCTAAAGCAAGTATTGCACCTGCTAGAGAATCCGTCGCGCGGAAATCTTGTAGCGATGACCTCGATGACCGAATTAGTGATTTTAAAACCCGCTTTTCTTGACGGGAAATCTTGGGACCCGACTCTTGAAAGTGAACGTATCGATCAACTCCTCTGTAGGCTTCCAAAAGAGCTTAATAGTCGCCTAAAGATCTCACTAGGACATTTCTTTCCTAAACCTGAAGAGATCAATCGCTCCTACCAGACGGCATTAGAAACCTTGGCCATAGGCCAACAGATGCAGCCCGAACACAGTAAATACCTTTACGAAGACTATTCGCTGCAGGTGCTATTATCAGTGCTTAAGGATAATTGGCGCGGCAAAGAACTACTCAGCCCCTATCAAGCATTAGTCAAGGCTGACAAAAATGGTCAATTGATAAAAACGCTGAGTGCATACTTATTGCATTTTGGTGACTTACAGCAATGTGCTAATGTTCTTTTTATTCATCGAAATACGCTACGCTATAGACTCGATAGGATCCAGCAAATAACGGGTGCAAACCTCAATCAGCTAGATGGGTTATTGCAGCTGTATATTGGCCAAGTGATGCTAAAACAACCTAAGCAAAGGTAAGATATGACACTCAGCAAGACGGCCAAAAACGGCTTCACATTAATCGAATTGGTCGTGGTCATCATCATACTGGGAATTTTAGCGGTTATCGCCTTGCCCAAGTTTGTTAATTTTCACGCCGACAGTAAAGTCGCAGTGCTAGAGGGTATCGCTGGTGCCATGAAAAGTGGTCTGGATTTAGTCCACAGCAAGGCTGTTATTGAAGGAGAAAATGTCGATTCTGGAAGCATTGAATATGCAGGAGTCACTATTCCGCTTTACAATGGCTACCCTGCTGTCGATGGCAACGATAGCTTCGATGAGCTTAATCGTCAGGTTCGCGCTTGGCTTGATATCGACTCAGTATCACTGACCAGCATCAAACTTGATAATGATGCAGCGCCTTTCTTTGTCGACAAATCCACGCCTAATAACCATATTTATATCTTTTTCTCTGAAGATCTTAATGATAAAAGCGTCAGCTTTAACTGCCATATTCGTTATGAAAATGCCATCAACGCCACAGAGCCAATTATTACCGTCAAGCACAGTGACTGTTAAGTACACTTGCAGTTAAGCACGTTCCTGTTTAGAAATAGACTATTAAGCATTAGTTCGCTGCTAAATATCCTCTCTATAGCCTTCAAACAATTGTGCATACGCACAACAAATTAATCTTTATCCCAGTAAAATCAGTGAGTACAGCCAAAGAAATAAATTTTGCAGCGCCGCATAATATTTCGGCCTGAAAATCCTTGGTGCGCTGTCAGTCTCAGTTGTCCCAATTTGGCAAAACAAACCTTACATAAAATAAAATATACCCATACAGGGACCCCTATGAGCCTAGTACTGATCTTATTGGCCGTGATTGCGTTTATCGTCATTGCCACCGCTAAATTTAAGTTACATCCGTTTTTAACCCTTATATTGGCATCATTTCTTGCCGCATTTGCTTACGGCTTACCCAGCGCCGACATCGCTAAAACCATCACCTCAGGTTTTGGCGGGATCTTGGGCTACATTGGTCTAGTTATCGTATTAGGTACCATCATAGGGACGATTTTAGAGAAAAGCGGCGCGGCAATTACCATGGCCGATGTGGTCATTAAAGTCTTGGGCAAACGCTTCCCAACATTAACCATGTCGATTATCGGTTATATCGTGTCTATCCCGGTATTTTGTGATTCAGGCTTTGTGATCTTAAACTCGCTCAAGCAATCGATGGCCAACCGTATGAAGGTATCGAGCGTATCTATGAGCGTGGCCCTAGCAACGGGTTTATATGCCACTCACACCTTTGTGCCACCAACACCGGGCCCTATCGCCGCTGCAGGTAACTTAGGTCTTGAATCGAATTTAGGCTTAGTCATTTTTGTTGGTATCTTCGTTGCTGCGGTTGCCGCATTAGCCGGTACGCTTTGGGCAAACCGGTTTGCCAATACTCAGCCTGATGGCGAAGGGGCTGAAGAGTTATTGAATCAAAAAGAAGATTTTGACACGCTTAAGCAAGCCTATGGCGAGCTTCCAAGCCCGACTCGTGCCTTTGCACCGATTTTTGTGCCAATTTTGATGATCTGCTTAGGCTCGGTGGCTAACTTCCCATCGGCGCCACTTGGCGATGGCATCCTTTTCGATATCTTGGCCTTCTTAGGTCAGCCAGTTAATGCCTTGATGATAGGTTTGTTCTTGTCACTATCACTACTGAAAGGCAACGACAAAATTAAAGAATTCAGTGAGCGTATTAGCCAAGGCTTAGTCGTTGCAGCACCGATTTTACTTATTACTGGTGCGGGCGGTGCATTTGGCGCGGTACTTAAAGCAACTGACATCGGCACTTTCTTGGGTGAATCACTATCTGCACTTGGCATAGGGATCTTTATGCCATTCGTCGTTGCAGCAGCGCTTAAGTCGGCTCAAGGCTCGTCAACCGTTGCGTTAGTTGCAACCTCAGCATTGGTTGCCCCTATGCTAGGTGACATCGGCCTTGCCAGCGATATGGGCCGCGTATTAACCGTTATGGCCATTGGTGCAGGTGCAATGACAGTTTCTCATGCCAACGATAGTTTTTTCTGGGTGGTGACTCAGTTCAGCCGCATGAGTGTTAAGCAAGCTTACAAAGCCCAAACCATGGCCACCCTGATTCAAGGTGTTACGGCAATGGCTTTGGTTTACCTACTAAGCTTAGTGTTACTTTAACGCTCTTTGCTCGATACAAATAGGCAAGCCTTGAACGGCTTGCCTACGGTACAGACATGGATCCACACTAACATCATTACAAGTCTGTTAGCCCTTTTTTAGCCTGACTCGTTTTATAGGAATACTGCATGAAAATTGTGATTGCCCCCGACTCTTTCAAAGAAAGCCTCACAGCAATGGAAGTGGCCAATGAGATCGAGCGAGGATTTCGCACGGTTTTGCCGACAGCCGAGTACATTAAAGTCCCTGTCGCAGATGGTGGTGAAGGCACGGTACAATCCATGGTGGATGCAACCCAAGGCTCTATCGTTGAAATAAATGTGACGGGGCCACTGGGCGATCGCGTTGCCGCTTTCTACGGTATTTTAGGAGAGGGCTACCAAGGCAGTAAAAAGACCGCTGTAATTGAAATGGCCGCCGCCTCTGGCTTGCATTTAGTCGCACCAGATAAGCGCAACCCACTTATCACCACCAGCTACGGCACAGGTGAGTTAATTGTCGATGCATTAAATCGCGGTATCGAACATATTATTATCGGTCTTGGCGGCAGCGCGACTAACGATGCCGGCGCGGGTATGGCTCAGGCCATCGGCGCGCATCTACTCGATAGTGCAGGCAAAGCGCTTTCTCCAGGAGGCGCTGCTTTAGCTGAGCTAGTCAGTATTGATTTAACCGACTTACACCCGCTTATCAAAAAATGCTCTTTTGAAGTGGCTTGCGACGTTAACAATCCGCTTTGCGGTGACAAAGGCGCATCAGCAATTTTTGGCCCTCAAAAAGGCGCTACCCCTGCAATGGTAAAGCAGCTAGACAGCACGCTTAGTCACTATGCCGACATCATCGCTAAAAGTGGGTTCACAGATAATCGCGATTATGCCGGAGCGGGCGCCGCTGGAGGCATGGGCCTAGGGGTAATGACCTTTTTAGGTGCAGAGCTTAAACCTGGCATCGACATCGTTATGGAAACCGTTAGTCTCAAAGAGCTGGTTATAAACGCGGATTTAGTCATTACCGGCGAAGGGCGACTCGACAGCCAAACCTTACACGGCAAAACGCCTATGGGCGTTGCAAGTGTCGCCAAAGCGCAAGGTATTGCGGTTATCGCCATTGCCGGCTGCGTGAGTGATGATGCTAACGTGTTACTTGAGCATGGCATCGATGCGCTGTTTTCAATTACGCCAAGAGCCCTGCCCCTTGCAGAGGTGCTACACAGTGCTAAGCACAACCTCTATAGCACAGCTAAAAACATCGCAGCCCTATACTCTCTGTCGCTTTCTAAGTCACTGGCCAGATAATTCACTTGCTACATAGACGCGGTCTATATCAATAACTCGCGATGTACCGACAAAAAGATCAGGCGCTTAAACGCGCCTTTTTCATCCTATTGATGACTTCCCCCGTCCTCTCGCCCTTCTCATTCCCACCTTTTAATCGTGATATTACTTTTCTACTTGATGCACTATAAAGCATAAAGTAAAGTTACCGTCCGTTTCGAAAGGCTGTTCAGCTCAGTAAAACAGCGCGATTAGTAGAGAAAGTTAGCCTAATGACAGCAAGAAAAGCCACCGCTTCAGAAGAAGCATTACTGCGAATTTTTACCGTTCCAGAAGCCCCAGATTCAACCCTGAGCGTAATTGAACAGAATATCTCACAGAATTTAATGGGCTTCTTGCAAGAAAGCGTTGTTGCGATTGAGAAGCCGCTATCTGAAGTTGAGCTCGATTTTCAGCAATATCATATCCCAGCAGCCCCGCAATTTGTCTCTGACTACGCCGACAATATGATGCAAACGCTGGTTGCACATTCAGTGCATACCTCTGCGCCCAGCTTCATCGGTCATATGACTTCGGCCTTGCCATACTTTGTATTACCTCTGTCTAAGATGATGGTAGGGCTGAATCAAAACTTGGTAAAAATCGAGACATCTAAAGCCTTTACGCCACTTGAACGCCAAGTGCTCGGCATGATGCACCACCTTGTTTATAGCGAGGATGAAGAGTTTTACCAAAGCTGGATGCACAGCGCTAATGTCTCTTTGGGCGCATTTTGCTCAGGCGGCACAGTGGCTAACATCACCGCGCTGTGGACCGCACGCAACCAACTGCTTAAAGCGGATGGCGACTTTAAAGGCATCGCCAAGCAAGGGCTGCTCAAAGGATTACGCCACTATGGCTATGACGATTTAGCCATTTTAGTCTCTGAGCGCGGTCACTACTCACTTGCAAAAACTGCCGACCTACTCGGTATTGGCCGAGAAAACATTATTCAAGTCCCCACATCAAACGATAACAAAGTCGATGTGGTTAAGATGCGAGAGCTCGCTAAGCAACTTGAACGAGATAACGTTAAGGTTATGGCGATTGTTGGCGTTGCGGGTACCACTGAAACCGGCAATATTGACCCGCTAAATGCATTAGCCGATCTAGCCGCGGAGCTAAATTGTCACTTTCATGTTGATGCCGCATGGGGCGGCGCGAGTCTATTGTCGAATAAATACCGTCATCTGTTAGCAGGTATTGAGCGGGCCGATTCTGTCACTATTGACGCCCACAAACAGATGTATGTGCCAATGGGCGCAGGTATGGTGCTATTTAAAGATCCAACCTTTGCCAACGCCATTAAGCATCACGCCGAGTATATTCTGCGTCAAGGCTCAAAAGATTTAGGCAGCCAAACCCTCGAAGGCTCACGCCCAGGTATGGCTATGCTAGTCCATGCTTGCCTTACCGTGATAGGCCGTGAAGGCTATGAGATTTTAATCAATAACAGCCTTGAAAAGGCGCGTTATTTTGCCGATTTAATCACCGCTGAAGCCGACTTTGAACTGGTATCTAAGCCTGAGCTTTGCCTGCTCACCTACCGCTACGTTCCACAATCAGTGCAAATCGCTATGGCTAAAGCGCGTGAAATAGGCGATATAGCCTCGCTCACTAAGTTTAATACGCTACTAGACGGTCTCACTAAGTTTGTGCAGAAAACTCAACGTGAACAGGGCACCTCGTTTGTATCGCGTACCCGCATTAACCCTGAAAACCACCAGCTAATGGATATCAAAGCTGTGGTATTTAGAGTGGTGTTAGCTAACCCGCTAACTAGCCATGAGATTTTACAACAAGTATTAGTAGAGCAAACTCAGATAGCCAATAGCGAAACGCAATACTTGCCTCAACTGCTCTCACTAGCACAAAGCTAATTCAGCTATTGTGTTGTGCAAGGCTCGATTGGCGTTTTGCTTTAATCGAGTCTTGCCGTAATAAACAGATCCGTCACCTCACCGATTGGGCTAACTTGCCGCTTACGTTTAATATCTATGATGCTAAATCCAGCGGCTTCAAGCGCGCTAAGTAAAGCATCCCCTTGATGAAAATAGGTAAACATCTGGTCGCCATCACTGGATATATCTTCGCGCGCTGCTTGGTCATTCCCCTCCATGGTACTTATGTAGATAACCCCATTAGCGGTCAACCTTTGCGCCGCATCAGCAATTAACGCTAGCGCTTCGAGTTGATTTAAATAGGGTAAGCAAAAACCGCACATGATTGCGTCAAATCGCTCATCTAGGCGATTTAGTTCACGACTATCAAGCAGCATAACTTCCACTTGCGGATTATTTTGCTTCGCCAGCTTTAGCATGTTTGGCGCTAAATCGGTTGCCAGTATCGAAAGTTCAGATCTCCGAGTGAGCAGGTAACGGCAGATATTACCTGGGCCACAAGCAAGCTCAAGCACCCTGGCATTAGGTCTTGGCAGCGCATGAATAAAAGGCTCAAATGTATCAATGTACATAGCTAAATCCATATACTTATCTTGATATCGCTCTGCCACCTTATCAAAGGTATTTACCGAAATCTGGTTTCGCTCTAATTGTTCTGCCATGACATTTCTTTTTAAAGCCCGATAAATCAATCCTATCAAGTCACACTCAATATTCAAGCGCTTACGCTAACGTATTTAACCCTACGTAATTACACTTAGCCCATGTTAGTTAGCTAAGTCGAGAACTAACTAAATCGGTAGTTAGCCAATCTTGCGTGGCTTGGCCGTTACGTGAAAGTCATTGAGAAATGCTCAATTGACTCCCTGCTCATAACTCTTCAATATTTTGTAAAATCTAAGCACAGATAGAAACTTGCAGCGATTGAAAAATCAGACACATCAAGGATAGATAAAGGGTTAAGGGATAAGGGATACAAGGATGACAGATTTAAACGTTAATTTAAAAAGTGAGCTATTAGCACTAGGCTATCGAGTCGAACAACAGGGCTGCATGCTCAAAGTAAAACTTGGTGGATTAGCCACCCCAGTTTATATCGAACATGACATAGCCAAAAATAGGTTTATCGTGAATACCCAAGATCTTAGAAACGGTGTTAGTTATGGTTCGCTGTTTTTTCTTGCACAAATCTCTTTATCAGGCCCGGCACAAGCGCTGTTATTTAGCATGACTGCCATAGGTGGTTTCACCATAGTACTGACAGAACTCAAAGCACAAGCGCTAAAACAGCAAGTCGCTTTATTTAATCAAATAAATATCCCATAAAAATGGCCTCTGCAGATCAATAATCACCATGGTTCGATCAACTGCGGTGTACCTACAGCAGTAACGGCCCAAACGCAGCCCTAAGTAGCCTTCACTGCAACTCAAATATTACTAACAAAAAAGGCCGACACATGGTCTCAATGCTGGTAAATCAGGCTGAAATCTGATTATTAAACAAAACTAAGAACCCTGCACAAACTGAGTTCTTTGCTTTAAAAACGGTAAACCACGAAGCGCTCACTTCGTTTGCTACACAGAGAACACGAAGAAAAGAAAAAACTCGAGGTCGCTTTTCTTCGTGATCTTAGTGTCCTCGGTGGTCCATTCTTATCTTTCTAAGTCATCAAGTTTTCTCTGACTAACTTCCTTAACTTACCGGCATTGGACACATGGTCTGCCCTTTTATAATTACCAATAAAATCAGTTACTCATATTCAGAAGAGTATGTCTCTTGGTAAGTATGGGAGTAAAGCTCAAATAGGTTACCAAATGGGTCTTCTAGATACACCATCTTAGCTTGCTTGCTATCATCTTCTGGATGATAACGCATAATATCCATACGGACTTTGCCACCAAACTTTTCAGTACGCTCAATCACACCGTGAAAGTCATCCGTTTGCAGACAAAAATGGAAAATACCTATTCGAGAAAAATCCACTTGGTGGCGCTCTTGGCGCTGTTTCATTTCAAACAGTTCAACGCCAATACCATCTGTCGTGACTAAGTGCGCAATATTAAACCCTTTAAAACCTTCACCAAAAACCGCAACACACATTCTACCGATTGCCGTTTCACGCTCTTCTTCTACTTGCGTGTTGCCCATGACGACTTCAAGACCTAAAGCATTAGTATAAAACTCAACTGCTTTATCCATATTGCCAACCATGATACCGATATGATTCATTTTCATCATTCACTCCAAATACTTGATGGCTTGTATTCAAGTCATCAGTTCATAACTTGTTTCGATGAAATGAGTATATGGCGCAGCAATAATAATTAAAAATTATCATTCATTATCAAGATCATCACTGAATTTTATAACATTCTGTTTCAAGATTATTTTACGGAGGCTTTCCATCGCGATCATTTCACTGAGTAATCAGCGATATTTCATCGTGAAGTGAGCTACAGATGGGATGTTAGAACACTCAAAATAGATAGGGGCGATAATAGCGGCATTAAGCGGCCCAGCTTAACCCGAGCTCTGGTTCGTTAGCGCTAAGAGAGGCTCGCCTCCCTTAGCGCAAAGTGTGAGTGGCAAGCTCACTAATTCAAAAGGGCTAGCCGTTTATTTTGGCAGCGCCGCCTGATGCGCCTCGATAAAGCGCGTCATTTCTGTCTGCGCTCGATTTTCAGCGCTGGCTAAGGTGTCTTTAACAGTCATTGACTCCACGACCTCGTAATAACACTTAATTTTAGGTTCAGTACCCGACGGTCTTACAATCACCCGCGAGCCATTTTGCAGGCGATAAATCAGCACATCGCTAGCTGGAAGCGCAACCTCTTCCTCGCTCCCATCAGAAAAGAAGCGTTTACCTAGGCTAATATCATCAGTCGATATCACCTTATGGCCTGCAATCTCTACTGGAGGATGCTCTCTAAGATAAGCGCCGATATTGGGCGTTGTAGGCTTTAACGCAATACTCACTTGAGCATTAAGATGGAAGCCATGTTCACGGTAGATGGCTTCAAGACGGTCCCAAATGGTTTGCCCTTGGCTGGCAAGTTCTGCGGTTAACTGCGCAAACGCAACGATTGCCGACAAACCGTCTTTGTCCCACACCATAGAGCCTACGGTGTAACCGAGCGCTTCTTCGTAAGCAAACACAAAGCGGTTATCGTCAGTCTCTTCACTCATGCCCACATTGGTTAGCCACTTAAATCCTGTCAGTGTCGTTAGGCAAGTGCCATTTAGGCTCTGGGCAACCTTTGATAATAAACTCGATGATACAATCGTAGTGCAAGTTAAATGGTGATTGTCACTAGCGTGAGTTAACAGATAATGGCCAAATAGCACACCGACCTGATCGCCCGTTAGCATCTGATAATCACCAGAAGCAGTTCGGACTGCGACGGCAAAACGGTCAGCATCAGGATCGTTTGCACAGGCAAGCATGACATTGTGCTTTTTAGCCTCAGCAATCACCATATCCATCGCCCCTTTCTCTTCAGGGTTAGGAAAGTTTACCGTAGGGAAATCACCATCAGGCTCTGCCTGCTCGGCAACCGAATACACTTGCGTGAACCCTGCATCTTTTAATACATCGAGTGCCATCTCGTTACCCACACCATGCATGGCGGTATACGCCATACTGACCAATTCAGGTTGAGTATTATTTTGCAGCACTGGGGCTAAACTCACGCCCTGGCGATAAGCATAATAAAAGTCATCTTCAAGCATGATAAGCTGACCAGCAGCTTTTGCGATCTTAAGGTCGAGCAATGGAATGGCCACTGTAGCAGCCTTATCAATACAGGCAGCAATACCACTGTCATGGGGCGGAATGATCTGCGCGCCATTACCCCAATACACTTTATAACCATTGTATTGCGGCGGATTATGACTCGCCGTCACCACGATGCCAGCTGCGGTGCCAAGGTGCAGAACACCAAAGGCCACCAACGGCGTAGCAGCGACACTTGCAGTGAGGTAGACTTTTATGCCCAGAGCAGTCAATACACTGGCTGTATCCTGAGCAAACTGCTTTGAGTCGTGACGACCGTCATAACCAATAACCACGCCGCGAGTAGCAACATCGTTAATTTGTGCTTTAAGATATGCGCCAAGTCCTGCTGAAGTTTGCTGCACCACTAAGCGATTCATTCGAGTCGGACCGGCCCCAACCACGCCACGCAATCCCGCAGTACCAAAGGCGAGTCGACCAGCAAAGCGCGCCTCAAGTTCTGCGCTATCATCTGAGTCCAGCAAAGCTTGCAGCTCTTGTCGCATCAATGGGTCTGGGTCACTGGCCATCCAATGTTTTACTCTTAATGATAATTGCGTATCCATCACTCACTCCATTTGCTATTTACACTGGCACGGGGATCAAACAAGGCAAGCTATTTGATTTCCATTGCATCAATTTACGTTAATTAAACACTAAGCCTAGCAGCTCACTTGAACAAGACAATTTGCATTAAGTTTTCATCACAAATAGCCAAAGGCTTAAGATCCTCTAGAGTCATTAACCCCCCTCTCTTTTTGTCTAATCAAACTCGCTTGCCCACCGCAATATTAAGTTTTAAGCAGCATAAACCAATCAGTATAAGAAAGTGATTCGATAATCGTGTAAAATTACCAGCTTGCTAAATAACACCCTGTTGCGAACTGTTAATCATGAGCCCGTTAAAAATAGAAACCCATATCAAAGTCCAGTCCAGTGAAATTGATGCTGCGACCCTGCTCGCAGAAGATACGGGCTTGTCCAAGCAAATTATTAAGCAAGCAATGCAAAAAGGTGCTGTATGGCATAGCCATGGCAAACAGACTAACCGTCTTCGTCGTGCTAAAAAGGCCTTAAAAGCTGGTGATGAGCTACACCTTTACTACAATCAAGCCGTATTAGATGAACAAGTCAATGATGCTGAGTTGCTGTTTGATGAAGGGCAATACAGCGTTTGGTATAAGCCTTTTGGTATGCGTTGCCAAGGTTCTAAATGGAGCGACCACACCACCATTAATCGCTTTGCCGAAACTAACCTTGAACCCGCCAGAAGCGCTTACATCATCCATCGATTGGATCTCGCCGCCACCGGATTGATAGTCTTAGGCCATAGCAAAAAAGTCACCGCTGCGATTGCTAATCTATTTGAGACCCGTGCACTGGATAAATTTTATCAAGTGATTGTTGAGGGCAAGTTCCCCGATGGCAAGGTCACAATCGACACCGATGTTGATAATAAGTCGGCGCTGTCGCATGCTCATCGTCTTGAATACAACAGCGAGCTTAATCAGTCGAAAGTACAGGTAAAGATTGAGTCTGGACGTAAGCACCAAATTCGCATCCATATGGCAAGTATTGGTCACCCAGTGGTCGGTGATCGGCAACACGGCAATGGCAGCGAACTCACTCCTAACCTACAGCTCACCTCTTGCTATTTAAGCTTTACCTGCCCAATGAGTGCTGAGCACAAAGTATTTGAACTGCCGCAAAGCTATCGCCCAGAGTTTCAATCACAGCGTAAATAGCAAGTTGTAGACCGAACATAAAAAAGCCCGCTATATGCGGGCTTCTTATTAAATATTAGCTCATAAACTATCAAGCTTACTCGTCAACAGGCTTATCTTTAAGGTACTTTTTACCAGAGAACATCGCTGAGACAATTCCTGGTTGATGGCGTAACTCTGCGATGACGACACCGACTATATGAATAAATATCAATAGCATGAGTAAATATGAACCATAAAGGTGCACCTTACCTACAATACTTTTATAGGGCTTTAACTGTGCGACTTTCTCTTGATTAACCCCAGTGTCATCATAGGGTTTGAGTGAGTCTGGTGCGACACCATCTTGTGCTAAATACTCAGCAACCGTCCCACCTAATGGCGGGTAATACACATCTGTCCCCGCGCGGAATAATCCTGTCGCCATAATCACAATTAACAACACAAATATTGCTGCAACAGCTAATTTACCCAACGGGTTATGACCCAGATATTGTGGATTTTCTCCCGCTTTTAACGCATTTCGATAGTCACGGCTCTGCTTAAGGCTAGGCAGCATATGGGCGAAGTTTGTATAGCGACTGCCAATAACACCAAATAGCAACCGAATCGTTAGATTGACCGCAAATAGGTAACCAATAATGATATGCAGCTCTTTAAGCTTTATTTTTGCAGCTAGACCCGTAATCCCAAGTTCTGACTTAAATAACATGATCAAGCCAACAAACATCAAGCTGGTTACCAAAATAAGGTTAATCCAATGGAAAATCCTAACCGACTTGTCCCAAACTGAATATTTAACCCACTTGTTCTGTTCGCCGATCTCTTTGCCCGTCATAAATTTATCTCTCATATAATCGTTTAATATTGTTATTCAATACCGCTAAAGCTTTACCCATCTAATTTATGTGTGTCACCGCGTTAAAATCCCAGCTCGCAGCGATAAATAAGTGCAACCACATTACGAAATTTAGGCTAATGGATGGCAAACGCGAGAAGCCAAGCGTAAGGTCTGAATATACCTCAGCCCTAATACTGACTTTGATACTCACTTAAGAGCTCACTTTGATGGCTACATTAATGGCTACATTAATGGCTACATTAATGGCTACATTAATGGCTACATTAATGGCTACATTAATGGCTACATTAATGGC